>CACWVH010000173.1 GCA_902764235.1 uncultured Ruminococcus sp. | reverse complement strand
TAATTCTGATGCAGTTCAGGCTGAATAAGCTTGGCGGTGCCCGGGAAAAACTTTATCAGGCTGACCAAGCCGTGAATCGCGACCCCGGCGGCACGCCGGTTGAAAACTCATAGTGTTTGTGATATATTATTTATATAGTGCTGAAAGGAGAGTATCGGGATGAAATTCAAGGATATCAGAAAGATACATCAGGGAAAGTTTATTACAAGATATGATCTGGAATATGAAACTGAGGACGGGAACGAAAAAATATATGAAATGATAAGCCGCTGTCCTGATATCAGTAGCTTCGATGAGCTTCGCAGCAGCAGGACAGACGCTGTTGTAATGATAATACACGATGAAAGCGGAGAAAGGCTGCTGCTGAACCGTGAATACCGTATGGCAACCGGTCAGTGGATTTTCAATTTCCCGGCAGGGCTTATCGACCCGGGGGAGACCGCCGACATTGCTGCACAGCGTGAGCTTGGCGAAGAAACCGGACTGAAGCTTCTGCATATTGATGAAATATGGAAGGAAAGCTATTCTGCCATCGGCTTTTCAAATGAAAAGACTGTCGTAGTTATAGGCACAGCCTGCGGTGAGATAGGTCAGAGCGATTCCGATGTTGAGGAAATTGAAGCACGCTGGTATACAAAGGCTGAGCTTCGCAAGCTGCTTGACTCAGAATTCTTTGCAGCAAGAACTCAGGCATACTGTGTTCTCTGGAGCAGAGAGAGAAACGGTCTTTGAAAAACAGGAGTATTAAAGCCGGTTCAGAAGATCACTGCGCTTTTCTCTGACCTGAATCCTTGAAATTGGCGAAAAGAATTTTGATATATTCTCCGGGTTTTGTTATATCCAGGCGGCATTCGACGCCTGCCGCCGTCCCCAAATATCTCCCCCTTCCCTTTGGGAAGGGGGACGGGTGGGAAAAGCTGCACCTTATAGGTAGGCTACTATTTACCCTGAAATGCATAAAACTGTGCATTCTCTCCCGGACTTTCAGAATAAACCAAAATGAGTTTCACGGATTCAGGTCTGAGTACAAAAATATGATACAGTCGAATAAATAAAAATCACTCTCCCCGGATATGCAGTCAGGGGAGAGTGATAATTTTATCAGTTATTTTTCTTTTTGTTTTTACTTACGATCACAATTATAATTATGATAATAATAATCAGTACGACTGCAATGATTATTATTATCCATACCGGGAAGCTGCTGACTGAATCTGCGGCTGCCGGAGCTGCGCTGCTTTCCTGCACAGAAGCTTCCGCTGAGGACTGAACCTTGCTTTCATCAGCTGTTTCGTTTCCTGACACCTCAGCTTCTGATTTTACTGCCATTTCATCAGAATTAAATGTGATAATTTCAGAGTAGTCAGACCAGAAGTCGTCAGTATTACCCTGTGAGCAGCGGTATGTGCATCTGAGTTCGATCGGGGTATCCTTGGAAACATTGCCTTCCTCCTGGGCGAGATTCTGCAAAGCGATCCTGATCTCTCCGGTTTTTATGGTGAAATCACCCTGAAGCTCTACCCAGTCCGGTTTGTCCTTTACCCTTGCATAAGTTTCAAGAACTATTGTTCCGCCGTTTGTATAATCTGCCGAAAGCTTTGTAAGAGCGGCTGTAAGCTCCTCCGGGACATCAAGGGTGAATGCCACCACAGGGAAGGTATTGAATTCTTCATCCGTCTTTTTCAGGTCCTTTATCACAGGAGCGGCAATATCACCGGGCTTGAGCTTTTCGTAGGTCTGACCCTCCTTGCCGACAGATGCGATCTCTGACCAGTCGGAAGCAATCTTTTTGTCTGTCTCTGCAGAGTGCGACCAAAGGCTCTGCCTTTGGAAACCGCAAGCCTTTGAAAAGGCTTGAGCGAAACTTTATTTCTTAAGTTAGTGACAGAACTCCAAAAGAGAAAGGAAAGACTTGAAATGACAGCGGCAGACGTGTGAGGCACGCCTGCCGCTGTATACTATAAATGTCTGTAAAAAAGTCCCGTCAGCTCAGGAAGCCGTCGATAATAGTAGCCTCTGCCTGCTCTTCTGTCAGACCGAGGGTTCTCAGCTTGAGGATCTGCTCGCCTGCGATCTTGCCGATGGCAGCTTCATGTATGAGAGCAGCGTCATTGTCGTGAGCATGAAGCTCCGGCGCAGCGTCCACCTTGCCGTTTCCGGAAATGATTGCGTCACATTCGGAATGGCCTGTACACGGAGCATTTCCGATTATGACAGAATGATATCCCTGACGGGAATTATCTCTTGCAACCGAACGGGAGATAAGATCAACTCCAGAATCCTTTCCGTTAAGCTCGACCTCGAATTCAGTATTGGCGGTCTGTTCCTTTTCAGTAAGTATACGCTCTCTTATCAGGAGCTTTGCGCCTGCGCCGACCTTTGCTCTGGTATTCCTTGAGGTTCTGTCAACTCCGCCGATCTGAGCAGTGTCCATCTCAAGAACGCTGTCCTCCTCAAGCTCACATTCTGTGACCGGATCAATGGATCTCAGACCTGTACCGTGACCTGTACCGATATGCTTTTCAACATATTTTACCCTTGAGCCTTTTTTCAGAAAGAATCTGTGAATACCGTTGTGTCTTGCAGGCTCACCGGTCTCGGTATGAATTCCGCAGCCTGCAACGATAGTGACATCCGCATATTCACCAACATAGAAATCATTATATACAAGATCGTCCACATCTCCGTGGGTTACACACGCAGGAATGGACACGGTTTCACCAATGGTGTGGGGGAGGATATGTATTTCAAGTCCGGGCTGATCCTTCTTTGATTCTATTTTAATGTTGTCGCTGGACATTCTTCCTGCACAGGCGCCGTCCTCACGGATGTTGTATGCTCCCTTGAATTCTCCGTCCCATTCGGAGATCTGCCGCAGAAGATCCTCGGTTATTTTTTTCATTTCAGAAGTCCCTCCTGTTTTGAACAGACGCCGGTTATGCCGTTGCTGTTCATCAGAATTTTCATCATTTCGTCAGCCTTGCCCATAGCCTTGATCCTGCCGTCGGCAACAACAGCTATTTCATCGGCAATTTCAAGTATTCTTTCCTGGTGGGAAATGATGATAAGAGTACCCTTGAGGTTTTTTCTCATTTCCTGGAAAACATTGATAAGATTTGAGAAGCTCCACAGATCTATACCTGCCTCAGGCTCATCGAAAACAGTTACATTAGTATGTCTTGCCAAGACGGAGGCAATTTCAATTCTTTTGATCTCACCGCCGGAAAGAGTCGAATCGACCTCTCTGTTGATATATTCTCTTGCGCAGAGACCGACCTTGCTGAGAATTTCACAAAGCTCGTGCTCGCTCATGGTATTTCCTGAAGCAAGCTCGATAAGCTTTCTCACGGTTATACCCTTGAAGCGTACAGGCTGCTGAAAGGCAAAGCTGATGCCTTTTTCAGCTCTCTGGGTAATATCAAGCTCTGTAATATCCTCGCCGTCAAGCATTATCCTGCCTGATTTCTGAGTGTAGATACCTGCAATGATCTTGGCGAGAGTTGTTTTTCCTCCGCCGTTAGGTCCTGTGATAACAACAAGCTTGCCGTCAGGTATCTCAAGATCAAGACCATTCAGGACATTTCCGCCGCTCGGCGTGTCCCAATAGATATTTTCAAGTCTTAACACCTGTTCATCATCCTTTTCATTATACTGTTCAGGTGAGCTGTTCACCTTTGTTTTACTATGCATTGATACTGTTCATAGGTAACAAACATTATAATTATAACATAGAACTGATTCAAAAACAATGATTTTTATATATTTTTTACAAATACCGGCGTGCCGCCGGTGTCGCAATTCACGGCTTAGTCAGTCTGATAAAGATTTTCCGGGCACTGCCATACCTTTTCATCCTGAACTGCATCAGAATTATTACCTGAATCCGTGAAATTGGCGAAAGGAATTTTGATATATTCTCCGGGTTTTGTTATATCCAGGCGTCAGGCGGCATTCGCCGCCTGACGCCGTCCCC
>CACWVH010000172.1 GCA_902764235.1 uncultured Ruminococcus sp. | reverse complement strand
TATGGGTGAACAACTTAAAAACCTGAAATGCATAAAACAACGCATTATCTCTGGGTTTTTCAGAACAATCAATAATGAGTTTCACGGATTCAGGTTCAAATTATATAAAATTCTTGACAAGAACGGGGGTTACGTTGTACAATATAGATTAGACGTGGAATCGTCTTTGTAAGGGTTTGACCTTATAACTGAATTTTCAACTCAGGTCAATGCCGTTGAATATATATTATATTTTTATTTGTGTCTTGCGGAATTCCGATAAGACTTATTTCATCGCCTTTTGAGCTTTTTCTTAAGGTCTGAGCTGTTATATATCAATGCGACATACGGAAACATTTTTCGCAGTGCGTTTATGGGCTGCGCCGTAAAGCCGGTTTTTTCCCTGCGTATTTTATGAGCAGGATAATTCTTATCCGGGGGCTGTGGTCTCCGGGGGTCGTATATATTTTTTTGAAGCATATCAGAAGAATCGGAGCTGCTGCTGTTTTTTGCAGCTTGCTTTTGAACACTTGTATAACGAAAATATAATATAATTGCCGCTTGTCCCCTGTTGCTGCGGCAGGGCTTGCTCCTGTCTGCGTCTGGATAAGTGTGATTGACGGCACCTTTGAGATGATAATTAACGATGAAGCTGAAAATCATCATGGAAACTATCAATTTTAAACAGGAGGTGTCAGTTTTTATGGATCCGGTTCTGGCAATAATTCTTATTGTTGTCATTTCCGTTGTTGTCGGTATTCTTGCGTTTATCGGCGGCGTACAGTACAGGAAAAAGATCGGAGAGGAAAAAATAGGCTCCGCTGAGCAGGAAGCCAAAAGAATTCTCGAGGATGCTCAAAGATCCGCAGAGGCTTCTAAAAAGGAAGCGCTGATCGCCGGTAAGGACGAGGCTCACAGACTTCTTACCAACGCAGAAAAAGAAATATCGGACAGAAGACGCGAAATGCAGCGTCAGGAAAGACGTATTCAGCAGAAGGAAGAAACTGTTGAAAAGAAATTAGATAGCCTTGAAAAAAAGGAAGAGGCTGTTGCACAGAAAAACAAGGCTGCCGAAAACAGACTTGCCGAGGCAGAAAAAATCAAGCAGAGCGAATTTGAAATGCTTGAAAAGATCTCAGGTCTTACAGCCGAACAGGCCAAGACCTATATCATCAACAATCTTGACAATGAGCTTACACATGAAAAGGCTGTCAAGATTATGGAATTTGAACAGAAAACACGTGACGAAAGCGAAAAGGTCGCAAGAGAGATTATTTCTCTTGCTATACAGAGGGTCGCTGCTGACCATGTGAGCGAATCCACTGTTTCTGTCGTGCCGCTGCCCAGCGATGAAATGAAGGGCAGGATCATCGGACGTGAGGGCAGAAATATCAGAGCTATTGAAACCATCACAGGCGTTGACCTTATCATCGACGATACGCCGGAGGCTATCACACTTTCATGCTTTGAGCCTGTAAAGCGTGAGATCGCAAGGGTGATGCTTGAAAAGCTTATCTCTGACGGACGTATACATCCGGCAAGAATTGAGGAAATGTATGAAAAAGCCCGCCGTGAGGTGGAGGCTATGATAAAATCCGAGGGCGAACGTGCTATTATCGAAGCCGGCGTAAACGGTATCCATCCCGAGCTTGTCAAGCTTTTAGGAAGGCTTCATTTCCGCACAAGCTACGGTCAGAATGTTCTCGACCATTCGCTTGAGGTCGCTTATCTCTGCGGCATGATGGCGTCTGAGCTGGGACTTGAGCCGACAATGGCTCGCAGGGCAGGTCTTCTCCACGATATCGGAAAGGCTCTTGACCACGAGATCGAAGGCTCTCATATCGAGATCGGCGTTGATATTGCACGCAAATACAAGGAAAGCGAGATCGTTGTACACGCTATACACGCTCACCACGGCGATGTTGAAGCAAAAACAATTATTGCTTGTCTTGTTCAGGCTGCCGACGCAATTTCTGCGGCACGCCCAGGAGCAAGAAGAGAAAATATCGAAAATTACATAAAGCGTCTTGAAAAGCTTGAGGAGGTTGCTTCCTCATTTGAAGGCGTTGAAAGAAGCTTTGCTATTCAGGCAGGCAGAGAGGTACGCATTATCGTCAAGCCTGAAATGATAAAGGATGACGAAATGGTACTGCTTGCAAGGGATATCTGCCGCAAGATCGAGGAAGAGGTTGAATACCCCGGTCAGATAAAGGTAAATATCATACGTGAAAGCCGAGCAGTTGAGTACGCTAAATAATGCTTATGAGGAACCGGTCGGAATGATCGGTTCCTTTTTGTCTGTGCCGTCGGAAGGAGGCTGACAGGATTGAAAATAACGCTCCCCATTTTATCTGTTATGCTTATATCATTATGTCTGCTGACGCTCTGCTCATGCCGCAGCGAACCGAAAAGCGAACAGGAGGCACTCGACTATGCCGCAGGAAAATACGGCAGCTGTACGCTTACAGACAGCGATACCTCTGACAAAAGCAGGACTGTCATAACTGTCCGTGACGACACCTACGGCTTTACATACAGTGTTACAAGCGATGTAAATGAAATTAATATCGACGGCTCCGTTTTCGGCAAGGCGGAGGGTACATATGACACATACATACCCTCGTTCAGGGATTTCATCACTGAGGATGCAAAGGATAAATTTGACTATATCCGCTCAGGCTTCAAGGTCACCACAGAGCTGCCGGACACAGACCTGCACAGCCTTATGTTCATTTATATCGACGACAGCGACGTAGGCAATGCAAAGGAGATCACAAGACGTGCAGCCTCGGTCTTTTCGCTCTATGACAAAAGGAAGGTTTTTTCTGTATATGATGTGACCTCATACGACAGGAATGACAAGCTGCTCGGAAAATGCAATATCACAAGCGGCGAATGGATGGACTATGAAGCGATCATGGACGATCGGGTCATACAATTCGTAAAGTCAAAAAAGAGCAGCGCCCGTTTTCTTCGCAAGGAAAAGCATAAATTCAGCGAAACAGGACTCACACCCGGGGATGTTGTAAAATTCTACTACGAAAGCGATATCAATTGTCCGCAAAACCCCGATGATGAAGTCACCTTATATTATTTTGAAGCTGACGGCAGGGAGTTCTATGCTGCTGATTTCATGTACACTGTCACTAATTCCTATTACACAAGCCTTGAGTAATAGGTAATCAATAATCTTGCCTGTTTTTCTGTGTCGGCTGTTCTCCCCCTCATAGTCAGCTGTGCTTTTAAAAAACGGAGGGGTTTCTGCACAAATTTGCTCAGGTTCACAGCCTTCCCCTTTGAGGGGAAGGTGCCCCGAAGGGGCGGATGAGGTGTGCTTTGCGCCAGCAAAGCGTTCATCCGTAAGGATGAACAGGACAAAGCTTGCACAACCTCTTTTTCCTGCCCTCAAAGTCTGCTTTAAGCCGACCGCACGTCAACAGCCGTGCACACCACATCAGTCAGCTGCGCTGACAGCTGTCTCGCCTGCCGTCTCGGTCGGTGCTGCTGCGATACAGCGGTGTCCACCGGACACCCGCACCCTCAAAGCAAAGCCTGATTACTGCTTTCTCAATATTACAGCAAATCACAAGCGTCATAATTCAAAAAGGAAAAAATTATGCCATCTGTATTGACATGAAGTAAATGCGATGGTATAATATTAAATAGCAAAAACCTATTAAACATATAGGTTTGATATATTGTTTCTATTATCGACCGGAAAAATATATATGAATTATATAGGTAATACAGACCGCAACGGGACAGGTGCTGAAACAGGCTTTTTTTTACAGGCTTTGCCTATGACCGGAATCCGTGTAAGTTCTTATGATGCGGACGCGGCAAAAGAGAAGAACCATAAGAGAAGGGGCGCTGCCCCTCCCCTTAAGGTTCTCCTCTTTTGAAATCTTCTCTCCTTAACCCCACCCCGCCCCGCTGCGCTGCCCACCGCCTGCGGTGTGCGTGCTCGCTTACTGCACTCCCTTCCCCACGCTGCGCTGCCTGCGGCGTGCTCGCTTATTTTCGTAGCGGCGGCGAGTTCTGTGTGAACGTGAGCAGCTTTGTTATGCTGAAAAATGGCTCCCTCCCCGAGGGAGCTGTCAGCGAAGCTGACTGAGGGAGTGTACAGCTGTACACAAATTAATTCCTCATTCCTAAGTCCTCATTCCAAATTCAATTGTTCACTGAGCGAACGAAGTGAGTGTTTCTGCGGATGCGGTTAATGTTTATAGAGAAATAATATACTGACGGGGTCGGTCATATAATATATTGGTAATAAATGCAGCTTTTGATTTTGATAAGGATGATGATTATGCTTATAGATTTTGATAACGCTAAAATAAGAAAATACGGACAGAGGGCTGAATTCGGCATTGAAAGAGAATCTCTGCGTGTCAATAATAACGGTACGCTTGCCGGAACTCCCCACCCCTTCCCCGGTGACAGACAGATCGACAGGGATTTCTGCGAAAATCAGATCGAGATAATAACAGACGTGTTTACCGATGCAGACACCCTGATCTCTCAGCTGAATGATATCCATGACAAGATCGACGAAAAGCTTTTGCAAATGAATGAGCTTCTCTGGTGCTTTTCTAATCCCCCGGTCATCGGCAGAGAGGAAGATATCCCGGTTGCTGTTTTCGGTGAGGAGCTGCAATGCAAAAACGAATACAGAGCCTATCTTGCTGAAAAATACGGCAAAAAGAAAATGCTGTTTTCAGGAATACATTTCAATTTTTCTTTCTCACCGCAGTTTATTGACGCTGCCTTTGCAATAAGCGGAGAAAATGACCGCAGAGCCTTTTCGGATAAGCTTTATCTCAGTCTTTCTGAAAAGCTTGTGCGATATTCATGGCTTGCGGTTTTCCTTACAGCTGCAAGTCCTGTTATGCACAGCTCCTTCGGTATTGAGAGCAACAGGTTTTCATCCGTCAGGTGCAGTAAATACGGCTATTGGAACGATTTTGTTCCTGTGCTCGATTACAGCAGCCTTGACGCATATGTAAGCAGCATTGAAAAGCTTGTGTCAGCAGGCAGGCTGCGCTCTGTGACCGAGCTTTATTATCCGGTACGTGTCAAGCCCAGAGGCGATAACAGCCTTGAGGCGCTCAGACAAAAGGGTATAAATCATATCGAGCTGAGAGTGACAGATGTGAATCCCCTTTCAAGAACAGGTATTTTCAAGGAGGATATAGAATTTTTCCATCTTCTGATGCTCTATCTTCTCAGCCTGCCGGAGCAGGTCTCTGACAAGGCTTCTCAGCTTGAGGCAATTGAAAATGTCAAGCAGGCTGCTGTTTTCGGAAATGAACATATACATCAGAAGGCAATGACTGTCCTTTCGGATATAGCAGAGTTTGCAGAAAAATTTTTTCCGGAATTTATGAGGACGGTGAAATTTCAGCAGAGCAAGCTCCTTCCGGGCAGAAGCTATGCTGAGCTTGTGAGCAAATATTTCAGCGGTGATTATATCGGCAGGGGGCTGAGTCTTGCCCGGGCATACCGCAGGAGGGAAAAGCAATGTGTGAACTGTTCGGTATTTCTTCCGCAAAGAAATATCATTCAAACCAATATCTGAAGGAATTCTTCTCCCACAGCGTGCGGCATCCGCACGGATGGGGGCTTGCCTGTGTTTCGGGCAGCTGCCACCAGACGGAAAAGGAAACCGTTCAGGCGTGCAAAAGCAACTATCTCAAGGAAAGGCTTTCACAGCCAATATGCGCACCGATTGTGCTTGCACATATCAGATATGCAACAATAGGAAATGTTGAATACAGAAATTGCCATCCGTTCACGGGAAAGGATAACTGCGGCTGCTGCTGGACGATGATACACAACGGAACCATATTCGATTATCCGCAGATAAACAGCTATATCAGACGTCAGTGCGGAGATACGGACAGCGAAAGGGTATTTCTGTATATCCTTGACCGTATCAGCGAGGCTCAGAAGAAAAAGGGTGCAAGACTGAGCTTTGACGAGAAATTTGAATTATTTGACGAGATCGTCAGCGATATGTCAAAGGGAAACAAGCTCAATCTGATGCTGACTGACGGCAAATATATTTTTACGCACAGCAACTGCCGCAATACGCTTTATTACCATGAGGAAAACGGCGCTGCTATAATATCGACCACACCGCTGGATGACAGTGAGTGGAAGCTTGTGCCTTTTATGAGGGCGAGCGCCTTTCATTGCGGAAAGCTTGTGCGCACAGGTACTTTGCATGGAAATGAATATATAGAAAATGAAGAAGCAATGAAAATGCTGTACAGTATTTTTGCGAATCTATGACGAAGCCTCTCCGTCACTCAAAACTAACAAGTACCTGAATCCGTGAAACTCATTATTGATTGTTCTGAAAAACCCAGAGATAATGCGTTGTTTTATGCATTTCAGGTTTTTAAGTTGTTCACCCAGGGACGGCGGCAGGCGTGCTGCGCACGCCTGCCGCCTGGCTGAAATGAAAACCCGGAAGGTTTAAAAAAAGATTTAATTCAATTTCACGGATTCAGGAAGTAATTTAAAGTTTCGCAGGGGCCTTTTCAAAGGCTTGCGGTTTCCAAAGGGTGCGGGTGTCCGGTAGACACCGCTGCGCAGCAGCAGCACCGACCGAGCCGGCAGGCGAGACCCAGAGCCTTTGGTCGCCGACCGCAGTCGGCGAAACCCTTTGCATGAGAATCCCTCGGCAAGGGGTGAATTCCAAAACAGTCCAGTGGAAACCCCGACAGGAAAAATATACTAATTTTTTTCGGATAATCTGGTAGTATCCGAAAGTATAGTTATTTCGGGTGCACAGGCTCTGTGCCGCCCTGGAAAAGAGGGCGTCCCCTTGCAGTGGGCATGAAGTAAGCTGTCTTGCTGCCGCAAGGCAGCAAACGAAAAAACTAAGGTTGACAGCATTGCCTGAGAGATTAAAACAAAAAAAGTATTCCCATACAAATATAAAAACAAAGTAAAATGAAGATCAGTATAAGAGGGTGACAATATGACCGGGCAGGAATTAAAACAATTGATCTACAACAAATATATCAGACCAACCGAGAACAAAACAGAGACCTTCATCGGAACAGAAATAGAAATGCCTATCGTAAATCTTCAGCACAGGGCGGTTGATTTTGAGGTAGTGCATAAGCTTACAGCAGCATTTATAAAGCAGTTCGGCTTCACGCCGGTAGGCATTGACGAAAGCGGACATATCTATTGTGCTGTCAGCAGTGAAAACGGCGATGTCTATTCCTACGACTGCTCATACAACAATGCGGAGCTTTCCTTTGGCAGAGAAAAGGAGATCGGGAGGGTCGAACAGCGTTTCCGTATGTATTACGGCTTTATGAATGACTTTCTTTCACAGTATGGTCACACGCTGACCGGAATGGGGATAAACCCGTACCGCAAGCTGAATAATCACGAGCCTATCGAAAACGGCAGATACAAGATGCTGTACAATCACCTGATGTCATATCCGAAATATGCGCTGCTGCCGATGCATTTTCACAAATACCCGAATTTCGGAATGTTTTCAAGTGCATCTCAGGTACAGCTTGATGTGAAAAAGGACGATATCATAAAGGTTATCAATACCTTCAACAGGCTTGAGCCGGTGAAGGCTGTGCTTTTTTCAAATTCGGTGCTTTTAGGCGAAAACGAGGATCTTCTTTGCAGCCGTGATATGCTCTGGGAAAACAGCACCCATGGCATCAATCCGCACAATGTCGGTATGTTTGACCGTGAATTCGGCAGCATTGATGAGCTTGTTGAATACATTTCCTCTGCAAGCATCTATTGTGTTGAGCGTGACGGTCATTATATCAATTTTGCCCCCACAAATCTGTATGAATATTTCAACACCGGACGCATCACAGGCGAATATGACGACAAGGGCACAAAGATCAGCTATGAATTCACACCAAAGGAAAGCGATCTTGAATATCTGCGCACCTTCAAATTTGAGGATCTGACCTTCCGTGGAACGATCGAATTCAGAAGCTGCTGCTGTCAGCCGATAGATGATGCAATGACAGTCGCAGCCTTTCACATCGGGCTGCTTGAGCGCACGGATGAGCTGAAAAAGCTTATCGACAGCGACACGGTATTATATCACAACGGTCTGACCGCTTCTGAGCTGAGAAGTCAGCTTGTACATTCGACTCTTCCGGCATTTACAGACGAGGACGGGCTTTACAAGCTTATCAGAAATATACTTGATCTGTGCAGGGATGGTCTTGAGCAGCGTGGCTACGGTGAGGAAAAATATCTTGAGCCGCTTTACAAAAGAGCGGAAAACCGCACCAACCCGGCAAAGACCATGCTGTCACGGCTTCGCAGCGGAGATACTCTTGAAGGTCTCATCAGGCAATACGCCTGAAAGTATGCAAAGCAATAAAAAAACTGAAAATATATAAAAAAGCGCTCCCTCAGTGATTTCAGGCTGAGGGAGCGTTTGCAGCTGCACAGGTATTAACAATATTTACTGACAGCGTAACGAAGCTGACTGAGGGAGTATGCAACCACACGCTAATATTATTCACTATTCACTATTCGTTATTCGTTATTCATTGAGCGAACGCAGTGAGCGTTTCTGCGTTTCCGCTGATTCAGGAATTTTACGTGCTGCTAATTTCTTCGGGGGGCGTCCGCAGGATGCGGACGCAGCAAAAGAGAAGACCCATAAGAGAAGGGGCTTACGCCCCTCCCCTTAAGGTTCTCCTCTTTTGAAATCTTCTCTCCTTAACCTCACCCCGCCCCCGCTG
>CACWVH010000171.1 GCA_902764235.1 uncultured Ruminococcus sp. | reverse complement strand
AGCCAGCGCACAAAGCACCGCTGCGGCTTTTTTTCTTTTCATTCTCTCAACTCCTTTACTTAGCTATAAGCACCGTCTCAACGTTTGCACCGTTGAGCGGATTTTTGCCGTCAAGCGACAGCGTGGTGATCTTGATGATCGCCGGATACTCGCCCTCGCTCAGGGGCTGTGTCAGCGTTACATCCGTGATCGCCTTGCCCGGCTCGACATACTTCGATTCAAAGATGGTTTCGTTTGTGTCCTTCAGAACTATCTCAAATTTGAAGTAACAAGGGTTGTCCTCCGGGTTCAGCAGAGCCATTTTGACATCTTGTGTGTCTGCCGCAATGGTAATGGACGGATAACCGGGTATTTTGATACCCTGCGATGCACCGCCCTTGTTCTCCGGCTTTGAGCCGTCCCAGTTTCCTGCGTTGGGATCAAGGTCAATGCTTGTATCAGACTGCGAGGTCTGCGTTGGCTGATCGTCCTTTTCACCGAACCAGTTCTGCCAGTTGATCCCGACAAATATCCCACCGAAGATCAGCAGAAGCACAAGAACGATAATGATCAAAATGTGCCTCTTTTTGAGTACGATACCGTCCTGTGCGGCGTATTTTCCGCCCCTTTTGCCGACTCCTTCACTCACTTTTTATCACCCCCATAAGCAACAAAACACATTCCGACAGTATATAAAAGCTGTCAGAATGCGTTTTAAGTTACATATTCATTTTTGAAAAGGGTATAGCTATGCCCTTTCTGTCTGTATATCTACCTGTCGAATTATAGACGATAAACACGGCTTTGTCAACCCCTTTTTATAGCATTAACAAAGAATTTACAATTCAAAACAAACTCCTTGCCAACCATATTATAACATACGGAGTGTTCATAAACCGTTCGTGAACCGTTCACGAACCGTTCATCAGGGGCATTTTTTTGAAAATTTCGTAGGAATTAACAAATATCAAGAAATTGCTTTGTGCATTATTGCTATTATATCCAGTTGAATTCCTCGGCAATTTTAGTTTTATCACCTTCAATTTCTATCAGGTTGGTATTGATACCTATTTTTCCGTACTTCTTTATGATGATATCCTCTGCACCGATCTCCCTCAGACAGTCCCGCATATCCATAGTGAGCTGCCTTAGTCTGCCGTTTTTGTCGGCATTGCCTTCCCATAGAACACCGAGCAGTTCGCCGTTGGTGCAGATAGCACCGTTTCTGTACACAAGATAGGCAAACAGTTCCATTGTTCTGTCACTTTTGAAGCCAAGCAGCTTATCCCCCACAAATACTGCAAAGGGACTGCACCGCACTCTTAGCTGACTTTTCTGTTCTTCTATCGGATACCGCAGATGCTTAAGCTCTCTGAGGATATCCTGCTCGTCAACAGGCTTCGCAAGAAAACCACTCGGATGGACACTGTGTGCCGGGAAGGAATATTCGGGATGTCCCGTCACGAATACCACATTCAGCTTTTTATACCGCTTTTGCAGAATATCGGCTGCTTCAATACCGCTAAGTCCCGGCATCTCTATATCAAGGAAAATGATCTGCACCTTATCCGAGAGCAGTGCAAATGCCTCGTCCATATTTGCTGCGGTCAAGTGTGTGCCGTTTGGATCAATTTTTGTCAGCATTTTCTTCATCAGATTTGTTACTTCCTGCTGATCGTCAACAGATAATGTTATCATTGTGTACCTCCCATACTTCCCACATCGGCAATGGTGATCCTTGCGGTCGTACCGTGTTCGCCGCTGATGATCTCAAGCTCACCCTTACTGATCGAATGAAGTCTTGCACGAACATTCTCAATGCCGATACCCTTTCTTTTTTCCTGCTGCTGTGTAATATTACTCCTGCCCGAACCGTCATCTATGACTTCAATAATAATTTTTCCGTCTGCCCTGTGAGCATTGATCTGTACCGTTCCGCCCTTATCGTATGTCGCCACACCGTGACGGACAGCGTTTTCCACAAGCGGCTGAACAGATAATGCCGGTATCAGAAAATCATCGCAGTCAATATCATATTCAATATTCAGACGATCTCCGAAATTCTGCTGTTCAAGTGCAAGATAGGCTTCGATATTGCACATCTCCTGCTCAAACAAAATCAGCCTTTTATCCCCGAGAGCTTCAAAATTTGAACGAAGATAGCGTGAAAAATTCGTAAGGCTTTCATAGATCTCAGGATAATCTATACAGCGTGAACGCAGCGCCATAAGTGAGTTGTTAATAAAATGCGGATGTATCTGTGCCAGAAGGGTCTGATTTTTGACTTCTTCAAGCTCCAGACGGCTTTCGGCAAGCTCGGTTTTGGTTTTTTCGAGTTCATAGCCGTATCTGATAGTGATCTCGGTCTTGTTCTTCTCATAGATCACAAACATGATCAGAGCAGTTACCGCAACCATAATGTTATTCAGACTGATTCCGGGAAGGAATGGACTTGTCACCAATGCTGCCATAGGAAAAACAACTGCCGTAACGGCAATGCGTTTCAGAATATCGCTGATGCTTTTCCATTTTGCAATAATCACGACCGCAACAAACACAAAGGTTAGTATGGTGATGACCTGCCAGACCCAATAGCCCCACCGGCGTACATAATCATTGTTTGCGTCGATATAGTAAAGGAAGCCTGTAAACGGTGTAACAAGAAGCAGCAGAATATTCGGTATCTGTAAAGCCCCGAAGGCGAATACCGACCTTTTGATCCACAGGCTGTCAAGCTTATCGGCGACATATTTTTTTATTACATACAAAAACAACAGCGTCTGAAATTCTCCTGAAGCATAGTAAAAGAATACCCCTATGCTTATACAATAATGTGAAAAAGCAGTCGGCATACCGCCAAAGCAAATATCGACAATATTGCACAGATTATAAACGAATGTTGCGGCAAAAAACAGGATAAGCTCATTTGTCAGCGGTATTTTGACCCTTTTCAGCAGCTCGTCTGATTTGTCCTGTTTTGCTCCTATAGTCATTATCAGGATGAGTATAAGCAGAACAAGATCATTCCAACCCTCGATAGCAACCTGTAAAAAAAACGAAGCGCCGATGCGTTCCATCAGTTCCGTCATAGCTCATACCTCCCGTGTAAAAATGCTGTGATCACCATAATAACATACTGCATTATCATTCTGAAAGAATGTCTATATTATGTCATATTTCAAATGAATTTTCAACTGTTACAGATCAAAACATTATACCGGCAGAAAAGAAAAACAGTAATTATCGCCGCCGGAACTTTCTCCGGCGGTTTTCTTTCTTAAAGTCCTCAAATGGCTTATTTTCGCTGCTTGGATGATATGAAACGTAGACGGTGATTAGCTTTGCGAGGGCGTAAGTACGGTACTGAAGGCAGCGATTCCTGTGTCAGATAGGTGATGGGGCAGCAACAGGGCAGTGTGGGTGCAATCAACACTGTTACAGACACTAAGCGCAGCGATATGTATAAGACCGTGGGTGCGGAAAGCCCTTCGAATCCTGAACTTTCGGAAAGCCTTGAATGGAACTATGATATTTCCAAAATAAATATTCCTATATTTATGGTCGCAGGCACAAAGGGTGATTTTGAAATGAAAACGGTAATTCCCTCTGAAAAAATGCCTGAGATGTATGCAAGCATCAGCACACCGGAAGCTATGGCAAGAAAGAAGGACTGCGAACACGGCGAAATGCTGTATTCTGCCGACGGCTATGTAACAGCATGGTTAATGTGGCAGCTGCAAGGGGATGAAGAAGCTGCAAAAGCCTTTGTCGGAGATGATGCAGAACTGTTGCATAACGAATTATATCAAGATCAGCGGATAGATATCAACAGAGAGAAAGAGTGAATATAATGAAATTCAAAGAGTTGTCAAAAAGGTAGAAAATAGCTATTATATAAATGAATATTTCAGCTTTGCCGCTCTTGATTAACTGATATACTTTGACAGCACAGCCTCGCTTCGTGCGGGGCTTATTTCTTTTTGAAATTGCGAAAAAGGGTAGCCGTG
>CACWVH010000170.1:444-4433 GCA_902764235.1 uncultured Ruminococcus sp. | reverse complement strand
CAGAAAACGCTGTACATCCTCTGCCTGCATATAACCATAGCTGTCAACGAAATAAAGAGCATAGGCTTTCATTTCGTTTGAGCGACGGATAATACGGTCAATTTCCTCTTCCGTATATCGCATTGTCAGCATAGGCTGCACAAACACTTTATATCCCTTTTCAGCAAGTGCCTGACAAAAATCCAGCGATTTGTCAAGCTCTGAATAACGAATTATCACACGCAGACCATCAACCATTGACGGATTCCTGACAGGAATATCCTCAACCAGCGTATCAGGACCACGGAACAGTCCCACATACATACTTTTTGGATTTCTTTCAGCCGGAATTACAGCAGAAATTGCTTTTACATCCTGATAAATAGCAAACCGTGTTTTATCATCATCAGAGATCTCTATGGAACCGATTTCGATTATATCAAGATTTGTACAATTCAGATTTCTGATGATCGCATCATTATCTTTATGACTGAACGATATATCAGAAAGCTTATTTTTATAGGCATCCTCCAGACCTAACCCCCCGTCACGCAGAGTACAGTCAAGAATACTGATATTTTTATTCATACATTGTCTCCTTTCAGCTTTAACATCAGAAACCATCAAAATACTCAATTCTGTCCGGCAATATATTCTGTAAGGCTGTTATAGATCACCTGCCACATTCTTTCCTCATTCCTGTCAGAAACAAAAGAATTATGCGGTGTGATAATAAGGTTTTTCTTATCCCACAGATCACTGTCCGGACTCAGAGGCTCATGTCGGAATGTATCGACAACTGCACCATAAAGGTGGTCGTCCAATGCTTCTGAAAGGGCTCTTTCATCCACAAGTCCACCTCTGGCAATATTTATAAAAACAGAATTTTCCTTCATTGCGGCAAATCGTTTTTTGTTGAACATATCCCGTGTCTCATCTGTCAAAGGAAGAGTCAGGATCACAATATCACTCAGTCCAATCTGCTCATCAAGACGATCAATAGGAAATACCTCTCTGAAGCAGCTGTTTTTACGCGGATAAAGATCTATTCCATACACCTCGGGTGTAAAAGCCGAAAATAGTCTTGCAGTTTCTGTTCCGACGCTGCCGGCTCCGATAATACATACACGTTCTTCTGATAGTTCTCTGCAGCAGCGGTTTTTTTTCCACAGATGCTGCTTCTGATTTTCATAAAACTCCGGACTTCCTTTGTAGAGCTGCAGAACTGATCCTACTGCATATTCAGCCATAGGACGGCTGTATACTCCCCGGGCAGTACGGACCGCAATATTTTTCTGACGTATATAATCTTCCGGTATCCTGTCCGTTCCGGCACTGGTCAGTTGGATATATCTCAGCTCCGGAAAATCCTCTATACGATGATGAACAAATAGCCAGTTGCATACTACAGCCTCAGCATGGTACATAGAAGGATCAAGCTCACTATCCTCCCGGTCTGACAACATAATCCGGAAGCCATGCTTCTGCAAAGCCTGAATATATTGCTGTTTCCAATTAAATGCACCTGTCAGCAACAACCTCATATCAGTTCCACTCTTTCATAAATTCTGCTATCTGTTTATCCATACAGCTTCTGACATCTCCGCCGCCCAGACATTCCTTTGACCATTCAACGGTCATTTCAACTGCCTTTTCAAGATCCCACTGCGGTTTCCAATCAAAAACACTTTTCAGTCTTGAGCAGTCCAGCTTCAGGAAATTAGCTTCATGGGGACCGCCGTCATTTTTTTCAACCCACTTCAGACCTTCTCCCCATTTTCTGACAAACAGATCAACAAGTGCTCCTGTCTGGAAGCAGTCCCTGTCATCCGGTCCGACATTATAATATCCGGAATAGCCTGCGTCCTTATATTGATATTCAGCTATCATCATATAAGCAGCCAAGGGCTCCAGAACGTGCTGATACGGTCTGGTGGAATATGGATTTCTGACAATAATATCCTTTTTTTCCATTGCAGCTCTTACGCAATCGGGAATAATACGGTCGTTGGAAAAATCTCCTCCGCCTATAACATTACCGGCACGGGCTGTGGATATTGCCACCCGTCCGTCCGCAAAAAAGCTGTTCTTATAGCTATGTGTTACAAGCTCAGAGCAGGATTTTGAATTGGAATACGGGTCAAATCCATCAAGCATCTCGTTTTCACGATATCCCCACTCCCATTCTCTGTTTAAATATACTTTATCCGTTGTAACATTAAGAAAAGACACTGTACAATCGTTTTTTCTTATACATTCAAGCACATTGACAGTACCCATCACATTCGTTTCATATGTATATGCAGGTCTTTTGTAGCTGTCACGAACAAGGGGCTGTGCTGCAAGATGAAATACGATCTCAGGCTGAGCTTTTTCAAAGGCTTGTTCAAGTCTATCCGCATCTCTTATATCACCAATAACTGAATCAATATCTTCTGCTGTTTTTGCCATCTCGAACAATGAAGGATTTGTAAGAGGCTCAAGTGAATATCCGGTCACCTTTGCTCCCAATCCTGCAAGGATTCTGCATAACCAGGCTCCCTTAAAACCGGTATGACCGGTAACGAAAACTTTTTTTCCCTCATAAAACTTTCCATCAAACATTCTGTATCCTCCTTACAATTTATCATTTTCAGCTGATTGTAAAAAGTTAAAAATCTCTTGTTTATGCGGATTATTTTATTTACAATTTTACATTGTTCTCCGCTTCTTCAAAGTTTCTCAGGTTCTGGCGAGGTGTCAGTCCGCACCCCTGGGGCACTTCCTTCGGGCGCCTGCGGCAGGCAGACGACCTTTCGCCATTTTACAATTGGCTGATTTATCATTTTAGCTGGTTTTGGAAATCTGAAAATCAATTGTTATTGCAGTTCAAAATTAGCTCTGGTTTATGTCGTGTCAGATGCCCTCATAGGGCTGGCTGGCAATCATTTGTTATTATATAATTCATTTCCATTTTTTCCAGGGTGCATTATTACTCATCCATAGTTGTTCGAGCTTATCCTTTTCTCTCTTTGTATCCATACACTGCCAGAATCCTCTGTGTGTATAGCTCATAAGCTCTCCCTCCTGTGCAAGTTTAGTCAGGGGTTCCTTTTCAAAAACAGTATCATCACCACTTATATAATCAAATATCTTCGGCTCTAACACCATATAGCCTGCATTGATAGGGAACCCGTCCGTAATACTTTTTTCCCTGAAAGCTCTGACTGTGTTATCGTGTGCAATATCAAGCACCCCCTTCTCCTGTTCCAGAATAACCGAAGTCAATGTAGCAATTTTTCCGTGGCTCTTGTGATACTTTACCAGATCACTGATATTTACATCACATACACCATCACCATATGTCATAAGAAAAGGCTCATCATTCACATACGGCTGTATTCTTTTGATCCTTCCGCCAGTCATAGTTTCAAGACCGGTATCCACAACCGTAACCTTCCATGGCTCGCAGCAATTATCGTGAATTATCATATTATTAGTACCTGATGTAAAATCAAAAGTAATATCGCTGTTGTAAAGAAAATAGTCAGCAAACCATTCTTTTATTATATGCTGTTTATATCCGGCACAAATTATAAACTCATTAAAGCCATAAAAAGAATATTCCTTCATAATGTGCCATAAAATCGGCTTTCCGCCTATTTCAATCATAGGCTTGGGCTTAAAACGGGATTCTTCTGAAATTCGAGTACCAAAACCGCCTGCTAATAATATTACTTTCATTGTTATTCACCAACCCAAAATTTATTCTGTTAAAAACAGTCATTAAGTATAATATTTGTGATATGATAAGGAAATACTGAATAAAAGGCATTTTTGACTTTGTAAGAAAACCCGAAGTGGCTCTGCGTGGGGCCGGTCTCGCCTGCCAGCACGGACACCCACACCCCGGATACCCATTAATGTATTAATCTCATTCCATTTCTTTTAAATATCTTGAAAGAGCGTCCTGCCATGTGGGGAGAAGCTCAAACCCGTTTTCTGTCAGCTTCGATTTATCTAACCGGCTG
>CACWVH010000170.1:0-417 GCA_902764235.1 uncultured Ruminococcus sp. | reverse complement strand
TGATAATAACCGTACTTTTCGCTTTCGCACATATCAGAAAGCAGCTTTGCAAGATCATATGTATAAGTAGGTGTACCGATCTGATCGTTAACTACTCTTACAATATCATATTTCTTTCCGACCCTGAGCATTGTCCTGATAAAATTATTACCGTTTTTGCCGAATACCCATGCGATACGCACAATAAAGTATTTGTCGAGCATTCCGCTTACCGCAAGCTCACCTTTCAGCTTACTGTCTCCATAAACACAAAGAGGTGCATAATCCTTGCAGTCAGGCTGCCAGGGATCTGTACCCTCACCGTTAAAAACATAATCTGTGCTTATATATATCATCTTGCAGTCAAGCTCTTTGCAGAGCTGCGCGATATTTTTTGTACCGTCTGCATTGATTGCATAAACCTTCGCTTTATTTTCT
>CACWVH010000169.1 GCA_902764235.1 uncultured Ruminococcus sp. | reverse complement strand
CCTTTACAAAGGCTTGCGGTTTCCAAAGGCAGCGCCTTTGGTCGCGCTCCGCAGAGCGCGAAATCCTTAGCATGAGAATCCCTCGTGCCGGGGGTGAATCAAAAAACAGCCCGGTGGACTGTTTTTTGAGAGGTCGGGAAACCCCGACAGGAAAAATATACTATTTTTTTCAGATAATCTGATAGTATAAGAAAGTATAGTTATTTCGGGTGCACAGGCTCTGTGCCGCCCTGGGAAAGAGGGCGTCCCCTTGCAGCGGACACGAAAGAACCCGACTTGCTGCCGCAAGGCAGCAAACTGAAAACTCAGGTTAACAGCATTGCGAAAAAACTATTGGTTATAAATAATCTGAAAACCCACATAAACAAGGAGGAAAAACAATGGATATCAATGAGATAAAAATGAAAGCCGAAAAGCTTCGCTCAGAAATATGGTATCATAACAGAAAATATTATAACGAGGATGCTCCGGAGATAAGCGACTATGAATATGATATGCTTCTCAGGGAGCTTGAAAATATAGAGGCTGAATACCCTCAGCTTGTCACTCCGGATTCTCCGACTCAGCGTGTGGGCGGGGATGCAGCGGAAAAGTTTTCTCCGGTACAGCATACTGTCCCGATGGAAAGTCTGCACGACTCCTTTTCCGCTCAGGAGATCAGGGATTTTGAAAAGCGTGTGCTTGAAAGCGTTGATTCGCCCCGGTTTGTTGTCGAGCCGAAAATAGACGGTCTTTCCGTTTCCGCAGAATACAGGAACGGCATATTTGTAAGAGGCTCCACAAGAGGCGACGGCAGCGTCGGTGAAGACATTACCGATAACCTGAAAACCATAAGAACACTGCCGATGAAGCTTAACCGCCCCATTCCTTACCTTGAGGTCAGGGGCGAGGTATATATGTCGATAAAAAGCTTTGAGGAGCTTACTGCAAGACAGGAAGAGAATGAAGAAAAAACCTTCAAGAATCCCCGGAATGCTGCTGCCGGTTCACTCAGACAGAAGGACTCCCGTATTACGAAATCAAGAAAGCTGGATATATTTGTATTCAACGTTCAGCAGATAGAGGGCGAGCAGCTCAGCTCACATAAACAGTCGCTGGATTTTCTCAGGGAGCTTGGCTTTACCGTACTTCCGTTTTATCATGTGTGCAATAATGCCGGAGAGGTTCTTGAAAAAATAGATGAGATCGGCAATATGCGCGGCGAGCTTGAATTCCAGATCGACGGCGCTGTGGTAAAGATAGATGATTTTTCCCAGAGAAGAATCCTCGGCAGTACCTCCAAATTCCCGAAATGGGCGGAGGCTTACAAATATCCTCCGGAGGAAAAGGAGACTGAGCTTCTTGATGTTGAGGTGAATGTCGGCAGAACAGGCGTGCTCACACCTACTGCTATCTTTGCGCCGATAACCCTCGCCGGAACTACCGTAAGCCGTGCGACGCTTCATAATTCGGAATTTATTGCAGAAAAGGATATCCGCATCGGAGATACGGTCATTCTGAGAAAAGCCGGGGAGATCATACCGGAGGTGGTTGCTGTCGCTGCACATAAGGAAGGCTCAGAGCCGTACAGACTGCCTGAAATATGTCCCTCCTGCGGAAGTCCGGTAAAATACGAAAACGGAGAAGCTGCACTGCGCTGTACAAACACCGAATGTCCGGCTCAGCTCATGCGGCATATGATACACTATGTATCAAGGGACGCTATGGATATTGACGGTCTGGGGGAAAGGGTACTTAACGCCCTTGCCGATAAAGATCTTATCCATTCCCCATTTGATCTTTACCGGCTTACAAGAGAAGATATCCTCAGTCTTGACGGCAAAAAGGATAAATCAGCCGATAATCTTATATCTGCGATCGAAAAATCAAAGGGCAATGATCTTTACAGACTGATCTTCGGACTTGGTATTCGTCATGTGGGTCAGAAGGCTGCAAAGCTTCTTGCGGACAAATTCCGCACGCTTGACGCTGTTGCCGGAGCAGAGCTTGAGGAAATAGCTTCCATCGAGGGTTTCGGAGATATCATGGCGCAGAGCGTGGCAGATTACTTTGCACTGGAAAAATCAAAGGAGATCGTCAGGGAAATACACGAGCTTGGTATCAATACCGAAAATCTCAGCGCTCCTGCCGATACGGAAAACAGCGCTTTCGCAGGAAAAACCTTTGTCATCACCGGTACTCTGCCGGGTTATAAAAGAAGTGAAGCCGCCGCAATTATCGAAAGCTTCGGCGGAAAGGTGTCCGGCAGCGTTTCAAAAAAGACAAGCTTTGTGCTTGCTGGTGAGGAAGCCGGCAGCAAGCTTACAAAGGCTCAGCAGCTGGGCATTACTATCATAGATGAAGCAGAGTTCAGAAAAATGCAAACGGAAGTGTAAAAATGTCAAAACCGGAATTTTTCAAAAAGTTTTTTCATGCCTATTTCGGAAAGGTCAGGCATAATGTGCTGCTTTTCCTGAAATGGTCGCTGATATCTGTCCTTGTGGGTATCGTGGTGGGAGGCTTCTCAACCCTTTTTGCCTTTATAATGAATATTATGACAGAATACAGACAGCAAAACGATTATATGCTCTATTTCCTGCCGCTGGGCGGTCTTGTCACTGTTTTTCTGTATTCCGCCTTCAATTATAAGAACGACAAGGGAACGAATCTTGTTCTGTCTACCATCCATGCACAGTCGGAGATACCTCTCCGGATGGCGCCGCTGATCTTCATTACCACGATCATTACCCATGTTTTCGGCGGCTCGGCAGGGCGTGAGGGTGCGGCTCTACAGCTGGGCGGAAGCATCGGAAATCAGCTCGGCAGAAGTCTCAGGCTTAATGACGCTGACAAGCGTGTCGTTGTGCTGTGCGGTATGAGCGCCGCTTTTTCCGCACTGTTCGGCACTCCGATGGCTGCGGCTATATTTTCACTTGAGGTCGTCAGCGTCGGAGTAATGTATTATGCCGCCCTTGTCCCGTGTGTTTTTTCTTCCCTTATCGCAACATATTTTGCAAAGTTCTTCGGAATAAAGGAAACAGATTTTGCTGTTGTGGAATTTCCGGAGCTTACTCTTGTCAATGCACTGGAGACTGTGCTTCTTGCAATAATCTGTGCAGTAGTCAGCATTTTGTTTATCATCATACTCCACACAACAGGAGATCTTTTCAGAAAATATCTTAAAAATCCTTATATCAGGATCTTTGCGGCAGGTACTGCAATTGTTGCCCTTTCTCTGCTGCTTGGAACGAGGGATTACAACGGCGCAGGAATGGATGTTATCGCAAAAGCGGTAAGGGGCGAGGCTGTTCCGTATGCTTTCGTAATGAAAATACTGTTTACCGCTATAACCATCGAAGCCGGCTTCCGGGGCGGTGAGATCGTTCCGTCGTTTTTTATCGGCGCAACGCTGGGGTGTACCTTCGGCAGCATAATCGGCTTTTCGCCGTCTGTGTGCGCAGCTGTGGGACTTATCGCACTTTTCTGCGGAGTCACGAACTGCCCGATCACCTCGCTTCTGATAAGCTTTGAGCTTTTCGGCGCAGGAGGGATACCGTTCTTTCTTCTTGCGGTTGCGGTCAGCTATTTCATGTCAGGGTATTACGGCTTGTATAAGGATCAGACCATCGTTTATTCAAAATACCGCACAAAATTTCTTAACAGAAAGGCACGGCAATAAAAAAACAGCCGGTGCTGCTCCTTTGCAGCGGGAATAAATGCTGTCAACCTAACAAATACTTAAAGTTTCGCCCGCCTTTTCAAAGGCGGCGGGGTCCATGGGGTGCGGGTGTCCGGTGGACACCTCTGCCGAAGGCAGAAGCAACGACCGAACCGGCAGGTGAGACCCAGAACCCCTGGTCGCGCTCCGCAGAGCGCAAAATCTTTCGCATGAGAATCGCTCGTGCCGGGGGTGAATTCAAAAACAGTCCAGTGGACTGTTTTTGAAGAGGGGACGCCCTGCGAAAGAGGGTGTCCCCTAGTAGCAGATACGAAGGAAGTCACCATGCTGCCGTAAGGCAGCCGACTTAAAAATTTACACATTTTATTAAAACCTGAATCCGTGAAATTGAATTAAATCGTTTTTTTAAACCTTCCGGGTTTTCATTTTAGTTAGGCGGCAGGCGTGCTGCGCACGCCTGCCGCCGTATGGGTGAACAGCTTAAAAACCTGAAATGCATAAAACAACGCATTATCTCAGGTTTTTTCAGAACAATCAATAATGAGTTTCACGGATTCAGGTAAAAATTAGTATTACAGCCAGATAATATCTGTAACGTAAATCACCTCACACGCACCGTTTCCTATATCGGTGCGTGTTGTGCTTGAATGCCATGTGAAGGTGCTTCTGTCCGATCTTGTGGCGTCAACATTCACAAGATAACCCTTGAGCCTGATATGATCGCCTGTCCTGACAAACCATATGTTTTTTGAGACCTCATCGTTTGCAGGGATTATATGATTGTTTGAGCAATGAGTATTTACATATTTTTCTCCGCCTACATTATCAAGCTCCTGCAGGCTGTCGATATTCCAGCTGAGGTATCTGTCATACTGATTCCAGTGGAAGTCTATATATTTGTTATACTCGGCAACACCGCCCCATGCAAGTCCCAGATCCCTGCGTGACATCTGATCTCCGATATCAAAGCCGAGATAATCCTTTGTATGTACAACGAGCGCTTCGATATCATATTCGTACATATAATTGACCACAACATCAAAGCCGTCAAGCCTGAACGCAGTATCTCCAAGAGTTTCAGTCTGCACCGGATCGTCAATATCAGCGATCGCTCTGCGTGTGCCGTTTCTGTATATTATTATTCCTATCACTGTTCCGATGATAATAAGTAGTATTACAAATATCACAATGCTTTTCTTTGATTTTTTAACTTCCATTTCCGTCACCTGCACATATCGTTTAATTCTGAATTCATTATAACACATTTTTGTCTCAGTAAAAAACACTTTTAATAAATAACCTGAATCCGTGAAATTGAATTAAATCTTTTTTTAAACCTTCCGGGTTTTCATTTTAGCCAGGCGGCAGGCGTGCGCAGCACGCCTGCCGCCGTCCCCTGAAGTCTCCCCCTTCCCTTTGGGAAGGGGGACGGGGGGATGGGCAGGATAAGCTGCACCTTATGGGTGAACAACTTAAAAACCTGAAATGCATAAAACAACGCATTATCTCTGGGTTTTTCAGAACAATCAATAATGAGTTTCACGGA
>CACWVH010000168.1 GCA_902764235.1 uncultured Ruminococcus sp. | reverse complement strand
TTTTCAAAGGCTGCGGGGTCCATGGGGTGCGGGTGTCCGGTGGACACCGCTGCGTAGCAGCAGCACCGACCGAACCGGCAGGTGAGACCAGAGCCCCTGATCGCCGACCGCAGTCGGCGAAATCTCATGAGTCCAATCCCTCGTGCCGGGGGTGAATTCAAAAACAGTCCGGTGGACTGTTTTTGAAGAGGGGACGCCCTGGGAAAGAGGGCGTCCCCTTGCAGCGGCGCTCAGATAACCTCACTCACTGCCGTAAGGCAGTGACCGAAAACCTTAAGTTGACGCCATTGTCCCAAAGGGAAGGGGAGAATTCAGGGGACGGCTGAAATAAAAACCCGGAAGGTTAAAAAAACGATTTAATTCAATTTCACGGATTAATGTTACAATCAGCTATCACTTACGAATATTACAAGGAGGAAACTGTATGACAGGAGAAAAAATACTTGATTATATGGATGATATCAGACATGACCTTAATGAGCTGATATCTATACGTTCTGTTTCCTGCGAGGGGGATAAGCTTCCCGAGGAGGCTCTTGACTATATTCTCGGCAAAGCAAAAGAAATGGGCTTTGAGGTAAAGAAGATCGGAAATATTGCCGGACATATAGAATACGGCAGCGGAGATGAGCTTGCCGCAGTGCTTGCACACGTAGATGTTGTCCCGGCAGGTGAGGGCTGGAGTGTTGAGCCCTTTGCCCTGACGGAAAAGAACGGCAGACTGTACGGCAGAGGTGTGGTTGACGATAAGGGTCCGGCAATAACTGCATTGTACTGTCTGAAAGCTCTGAAGGACAGCGGTATTGAGCCGAAGAGAAAAATAAGACTTATCATCGGTGCTGCTGAGGAGATCGGCATGAACGATATGGAAGCATATTTTGCTTCTGAAAGAATGCCTGATATGGCATTCACGCCTGATTCGGAATATGGAATCTGTCTTAAAGAAAAGGGTATCATGCACCTTGAAATAAGCGCTCCGGTACATGACGGAACAATACTTACCGAATTCCATTCGGGAAATGCGATCAATGCGGTTCCGTCAAAGGCATATGCGCTTGTTGACTGTACAGAATCGGAGGATAATCAGCTTCGCCGCTTTGCTGATGCAAAGCCCGGAGAATATGACTTTATTTTCACACAGGACGGACTTCATATTGAGGCAAGGGGAAGGGCAGCTCATGCATCAACACCTGAGCTGGGACTTAATATCGCAACAAATCTTATAAAGATACTGGCAGCAAATTTTGGAGAATACGCTCTTGGCAGCCTTTGCGGATTTATTGATGATGCAATAGGGCTTGAGCTTGACGGAAGCTCTCTTGGTATTGCCTGCATGGATGAGGAAAGCGGAAAACTTACGGTAAATGTCGGAAGAGTTGATATTGACGAAACGATATGTCGTGCGCTGTTGGATATCCGTTATCCTGTTTCCGCTGACAGCGGAGGAATACTCCGCAGGATCAGAAACAGGGCAGAAAAGGACGGGCTTGCAACAAAGCTTATCGGACATGAGCTTCCCTTGTCGATGGATAAGGATGCGCCGGTTGTCGGTATTCTTTCAAGAGCATATGAAAATGTAATGGGAGAAAAGCCCGAGCTTTACTCAACAGGCGGCGGTACCTATGCGAGAACTCTCAGCAGCTGCGGAGTCGCCTTCGGTCCTGCCTTTGACGGAGATGAAACACATATACATGATGCCGATGAAAGTATCAGAACAGATAATTTCATAAAGCACGCTATGATATGCATGGAGGCAGTGACCGGATTAGCTCAGGAATGAGATTAATCAAGGTATAAGTTGAAAATGCCGGAATAACAAAATTTTTCAATTCAGCGAAAATAAACCTGAATTGTATTGAAATTTACAAGAAATTGTGGTATATTTACAGTGATGTATTTTTCATATCCGTTATTTTGGGTGGTTTAATCGTCATATAGCATTATCCGCAGTGATGATGCTGTAAATATATTTTCTTAAAAAGGAGAAGATACCAATGGCAAAATTTACAGAAATTGAAAAAGTTGTCGGCAGAGAGATCCTTGACTCCAGAGGAAACCCGACAGTTGAGGCTGAGGTTTATCTCGTAGACGGTACAGTCGGCAGAGGTACAGCTCCCAGCGGTGCTTCAACAGGTGAATTCGAGGCTCTTGAGCTTCGTGACGGCGACAAGGCAAGATATCTCGGCAAGGGCGTTCAGAAGGCTGTTGAGAATATCAATACAGTAATCAACGATGTACTTGTTGGCATGGACGCTGCTGATACATATGCAGTAGACGGCGCTATGCTCGCTGCTGACGGCACAAAGGATAAGTCAAAGCTTGGCGCAAACGCTATTTTAGCAGTATCTATCGCTGCTGCAAGAGCTGCTGCAAACAGCTATGAGCTTCCGCTTTATAAGTTCCTCGGCGGTGTACAGGGCACAAAGCTTCCTGTTCCGATGATGAACATTCTCAACGGCGGCGCACACGCTGACAGTGCTGTTGATACACAGGAATTCATGGTTATGCCGGTAGGTGCTCCCTCTTTCAAGGAAGGACTCAGATGGTGTGCAGAAGTGTTCCATACACTCAAGAAGCTCATCAAGGATATGGGCGATGTTACAGCTGTAGGTGACGAGGGCGGTTATGCTCCCAACAAGCTTGCAAGTGACGAGGACGCTATCGAGAAGATCCTTGAGGCAATCAAGGCAGCAGGCTTTGAGCCGGGCAAAGACTTCATGATCGCTATGGATGCTGCTTCTTCAGAGTGGAAGAGTGAAAAAGGCAAGGGCTTCTATCATCAGCCGAAGTCAGGCAAGGACTTCACATCTGACGAGCTTATCGCTCACTGGGAAGCACTTGTTGACAAGTACCCGATCATTTCCATCGAGGATGGTCTCGATGAAGAGGACTGGGAAGGCTGGCAGAGAATGACAGAGAAGCTCGGCAACAAGGTTCAGCTCGTTGGAGACGATCTGTTTGTTACAAATACAGAGAGACTTGCAAAGGGTATTTCTATGGGTGCCGGTAACTCTATCCTTATCAAGCTCAACCAGATCGGTTCTGTATCTGAGACTCTTGAGGCTATTAAAATGGCTCATAAGGCTGGCTACACAGCTATTTCTTCACACCGCTCAGGTGAAACAGCAGATACAACTATTGCTGACCTTGCAGTTGCACTCAATACCTGCCAGATCAAGACAGGTGCTCCTTCAAGATCAGAGAGAGTTGCAAAGTACAACCAGCTTCTCAGAATTGAGGAAGAGCTTGGTTCAGCTGCTGCATATCCGGGTATGGGCGCATTCAACGTAAAGAGATAATTATTATTTCAGCGTAAAATCCAATAAATAAAGCCTGCTCTTTTTGCACTCAGTGTATCAGGAGCAGGCTTTTTTTGCTGTGACTTCAGAGGTAAATAACAGAAATGTCACTCTGCTGCTTGAACACGGAAATCAATTTTTAAAATCTTCTCATATATTTTTATATTTTTTGATACCGAAGGGGAGCGGGGGCGACCGGAAAGCCCCCGCAGTTCGCTTCAAATACAAGTAAAATGTAAGAAAAAAGGGTAAATGATATTTCTTTGCAAGAAAGTTGATTTCCGTGGCTGCTTGAACCTTTCAAATTGACAATTGAAAAAAATAAATTATATGATAATAGTACATTTTTTTTTGAATCAATGGAGGTGTTTGTATGAGAACAGCATTTGAAAAAGCTGTTTCTGTATGTTTGTCAATGCTTATGATATGCGTATCATTTTCAGCTGTTACAATGTCATTCTCAGCATACACGGAAGAGGAACCGATCAATGCTTCACCGGATTGCAGCGATTTTCCTGAAGAAAGTGATTTGTCAGCGGAAAGTCCTGATTCACCTTCTGAGGAAGGTGATATATACTATACTTTGAACGATGATGGACTGCTCTATATCCATGGTACAGGAGAAATAACTGATATATATTCATCTGATTCTTCCATAAAAGAAGTCGTAATTGATAACGGCATAACGAGTATAGGTGACTCTGCGTTTTCTGGCTGCACCAGACTTGAAAACATAACTAGTGTCTGCTTTTTTCTCCCGAAGAGATTAGAAATACCGATAAACAGTAGAGTTTCAGGGTAAGACATGGTATAATAAGTGCAAGGAAAAATACAGAA
>CACWVH010000167.1 GCA_902764235.1 uncultured Ruminococcus sp. | reverse complement strand
ATACTTATTATAAGTATAAGCAGGAGCTAAGAGAGGAAACAGACGGACAGAAATAATAAAAAATGGCAGGGTACTCAGTTTTTGTGGCTGAGTACCCTGATATTTTGATGACTGAGTATCCTGATATTTTGATGTCTTTATTGCTCTTTTATATAAATTATGCTAAAATAGCAAAGGCTATAGTTTTATGGTACGGCTATGGTATGACGGATGTTCCGTTATGGCTGCTTATGATATATGTAGCGGTGGGTGAGGTCATCGGTTGCTATGTTTTAGGAGAGCTATTCATAACTGTTCTGAAAAAATATCAAAAAGCTGTCTTTCAGAAAAAGTGACCTGATTTTATTTCTTTATTAAACATTTGGGAGGAAAGTATGAAAAGAAACACAACTTATCGCATCTTTACTGTCATATTTATGGCAGTAATATTGTTCACGATGATGAGCATAACGGTTTATGCCGAAGCTCCACAGGAACGCAAGCCGGAAGTATCAACATTTGACGAGCTGAGCGGCAAAACGATAAGTATGCTGACAGGTGCGCCTTTCGAGGAGCTTATAAGCTCAAAAGTGCCTGATGTCAAAGAATTTACATATTATTCTACCTCATCTGATATGGCTTTGGCACTTACAAGCGGTAAGACTGATGCCTTTTTACAGAATACGGCTGTCGGAGAGCTGTTTGTAAACAGGAATCCCTCTCTGGCACTGTTCCCGGAACCGCTGAAAGAAGCGGAGTTCGGCATCGCTTTTCTAAGGGAAGCAAGGAGAGAAGCAAATGGCAGGCAGCTTATGATAAAGTGTGCGCAGGTGTCATTGATGAGCTGTGGGAAAAGTGGACAGGTCTTGACGACAGTGTAAAAAATCTTCCTGTGCAGGACTGGGAAGGAAAAAACGGCACAATAAGAGTTGCCGCCTGTGACAGTCTTGAGCCTATGTCTTATCTGAACGGTGACGGTGAACTAAAGGGAATGGAAATTGAACTTATTCTTATGATGGCGAAGGAGCTGGACTATAAGGTCAGATTTACATCTATGGAGTTTTCCGGCATTCTTGCAGCAGTTGAGAGTGGAAAGGCTGACATGTGCTGCGGTTCTTTGATAATAACAGACCAAAGACGTGAGGTCGTCGATTTCATACCTCATCACGATACAGCATTCATTCTTCTGGTGCGCAGTGCAGAAGCGGAAGAAACTGCGGACTTCTGGGGTTCTCTTTCCGAAAGCTTCAACCGTACCTTTGTTGTTGAAAACAGATGGACTCTTATTCTCACGGGACTTTGTAACACGCTGATAATTGCTGTTGCGTCGGGAATAGCAGGTCTGGTATTGGGCTTCATTCTGACATCACTGAAAAGAAAGAATAACAAGCTGATAAGTGCCTTGATATCCGTGTATAATACCATTGTAGCCGGACTTCCTGCTGTTGTTATTCTCATGCTGCTGTTTTATGTTGTATTCGCTAAAAGCAATATCTCGCCTGTTATTGTTTCGATCATTGGTCTTACTCTGATCTTTGCACCGAAGGCATATTCGATCATTATAAATGCTGTTGATTCCATTGACAAGGGTCAGCTTGAAGCAGCCCTTGCCCTGGGCTATACCGAGAAAAAAGCATACCGCAGGGTAATTCTTCCGCAGGCAAAGAGGATATATTTCCCTCTGCTTCGCAATCAGTTTGTTTTGCTGCTGAAGGAAACCTCTGTTGTCGGATTTATTTCCGCTATGGATCTGACTCACGCAGGAGATGTTATCAGAGGCAGAACACTTGAAGCCTTTTTCCCTCTTATAACTATTGCAATAGTATATTTTATTCTGGTGTGGCTTTTTACCTTTTTGATAAATCAGGGCAACAGGATGCTTGAAAGCGGAAGGAGGTCAGTACAGAAATGAGTCTGTTGGAAATAAAAAATCTTTGCAAGGAATTTGAGGGTGTGACTCCTCTGAAAAATATTGACCTGACTGTAGAACAGGGCGAGGTCATAAGCATAATCGGTCCATCCGGCACAGGAAAATCGACTCTGCTGCGCTGCATAAACCGACTTGAAACACCGACTTCCGGTTCGATAATTATTGACGGTGACGATGTCTGCGAAAAAGGAACTGATCTTACTGCAGTACGCAAAAAGGTCGGCATGGTCTTTCAGTCCTTCAACCTTTTCGGTCATAAGAGCATAATCGAAAACATCATAATGCCACAGATGGATCTCCTCGGAAAAAGCCGTAATGAAGCTCGCACAGAAGCTCTTTTGCAGCTTCGGCGTGTGGGTCTTGAAGAAAAAGCATATAATATGCCCGATGAACTTTCCGGCGGTCAGAAGCAAAGGGTGGCTATTGCGAGAGCACTTGCAATGCACCCGCAGATAATGCTTTATGATGAGCCGACAAGCGCACTTGATCCTACAATGGTGACTGAGGTTAAAAATGTTATCCGCCATCTTGCTGAGGACGGAATGACGATGCTGGTCGTGACCCACGAGATGCGGCTGGCAAGAGATATTTCCACCCGTGTGTTGTATATGGATCAGGGCGAGATTTACGAGCAGGGTACGCCGGAAGAAATATTCACATCGCCGAAAAGGGAGCTGACGAGGGCATTTGTTCTGAGAATAACAAGCTGGAACTGGGAAACTTCCGAAAACGGGCGTGATTTTATCGCTATGATAGCTTCTCTTGAGGAATTTTGCCGCAGCCGCTTTATGAGCAGGAAAATGATGAATAACTGCGAAATGGTATTTGAGGAGATATATTCAAATTATTTCCTGCCATTGTTTGAAAAGGAAAAGAACAGTAATGCACAGTTTATTCTTGAGGCTCAGGGAGAAAATGAAAAGCTTACTCTTACGGTCATTACCGAGGGTACTGAAACAGACCCATTCTCGGCAGAAATTGACGAAACTGCCGCTTTGATACTAAAAAGCAAAGCGAAAAGGATAGGCACGGACAAAAAGAACATTGCAATGATTGAAATAAAGCAAAACTGACAGAAAAACTAAACGACAGGGTATTCGGTTTTTAATCGGATACCCTGCTGTTTTTTAGGAAAATGTCCTCTGCATCAATTTTTCTGAGTGTTTCACGCAGGCTTCGGATAATAACATCAAGCTGCTTCTGCATGGAACGGTCATACTGCTTGTCCTCAAAGAGTACCGCAAAGACATTCGCTCTGCTGACGCTGTAACCCTGCCTGTCGATAAGATATGCAAGCAGCTCCCTTGCCTTTGCACGGGGAAAATCTACTGTTTCACCGTCAACCTTCAGATCAAATTCTCCGAAGGTGTGCACCTCAATATGAACAGGTGTTTAATGGTCTGACATTGCGTGCTCGATCTCTGATAGCAGCCGTTCCTTGCCGACGGGCTTCATAATATAGCCGGAAGCTTGAAGTGCAAAGGCATCTACCGCATATTCGGGATAACCCGTCAGGAAAATGATCTTCATATCAGGACACAGTGATTTGAGCTTTGCTGCAAGGACAAGACCATTCATATCCGGCATATTGATGTCCGTCAGAGTTATATCTGCCGTATGATCCTTCAGCCATAATAGTGCTTCGGTAGCTTTTTGAAAGCCCTTTACCTCCGGCTTCATAGGCAACTCACGGCACAGAGATACCGTAAGGTCAAGCACTAATTTTTCATCATCAATACATACTATCGTCATTCTTTCACCGCCAATCAAAGAGGTATGTGCAGCGTGACTGTCGTACCCTCGCCGGGCTTGCTTTCAACGCTTACCGTTCCGTGACACATTTTGTGCAGTCTTTCTTCAACATTTTTGATGCCGATATGTCCTGTTTCCGAATCTGACTGCTGCGTCGTATCAAAGCCAATGCCGTTGTCGCTGATCACTATTTCGTGGTATTTCTCTTTACTTTGTGTGTTGACTCTTACGATTCCTTCATTACGGATACGGACACCGTGCTTTATGGCATTTTCGACTATCGGCTGAACCGTCAGGGCAGGCACGGAGAATGAATGGTTATCGTGAGATATGGTATCAACTGATTATTTTGCGTCTTTTTACCAGGACGAAAGCTAACACAAGACTTATTATCAGTACCACAAGAATAACCACCGTATATGATGTGTCACCTGTTTTTACCGTATCTGCACCCGGCGTTATGCTGATTTCGCTTTGCTCGGAAATTTCAG
>CACWVH010000166.1 GCA_902764235.1 uncultured Ruminococcus sp. | reverse complement strand
GACCGTATTATCCGTCGCTCAAACGAAATGAAAGCCTATGCTCTTTATTTCGTTGACAGCTATGGTTATATGCAGGCAGAGGATGTACAGCGTTTTCTGAAGCGCTACGATGAGGGTCTTGATCCTGAGATAAGAATCGGCTTTCATGCACATAATAATATGAATTTGGCTTATGCAAATGTATTGAACTTTATCGGTTCCGATACCCGGCGTGAACTGATCTGTGACTCTTGTGCAATAGGAATGGGACAGGGTGCCGGTAATCTTCAGACTGAGCTTATTGCTTCTTTCCTTATGGAAAACTGTGGAAAAAATTATAATTTCAGAAGTATACTTGAGATATGCGATATAATAGAACCGTATTCAGCGGAAAGTATATGGGGATATTCGGTGACAAGACTGCTGCCTGCGCTGCACAGGACTGCTTATAAGTATGCCGTTTCTCTTAGAAAGCATTATAAAATGTCTTTTGCACAGATAGATGCAGTGCTTGCTGTTATGCCTGAGGAGCTCCGTCACAGATATACACCGGAGAATACGGAAAAGCTGCTGAAGATCGCAGGCATCAGATAACTGTTTTGCTGATGGGAAATTAAAATGAAAAGGAGAATCTTTTTGAAAATTGAAAATAAACAACAGTACGGTGCAATAGATATAATGAAATTTCTGTGTTCTCTTCTTATAGTTTCAGCACATTATGTTACAGAAAATGCGGAAGGAAGGATCAACAAGATACTTGAATATTCTGTTTCCCTATATATTATTGTAGTTCCGTTTTTTTTCTGTTGTTCGGGCTTTCTTATTTTTAAAAAGATATTTTCCGATCCGGAAAGCGGCGGAAAAAGAGTTCTTTCATATTGTAAGCATCTGATGATAATGTATGGAGTATGGTCAGTCATATATTTATCATTCAAAATCGCTGAATGGATGAAATCCGGTGCTTCTTCAAACAGTATCATAAAGTATTTAATAAATAGTATTTTTTATTCAACATATAAAACAATATGGTTTTTGCCTGCATTATGTGTGGGAACTATAATTGCATATTTTCTGATAAAACATATCGGGCTGAAAAAAACGCTTGCTGTGGCGGGTATATTTTACCTGATAGGTGCTTTGGGTGTAAGCTACCGCTTTATTCCCGAAAAATCAGAGATCCTTTCAGATCTTCTGTCAAAATATGACTATGTTTTTGTAAGCACAAGAAATGGTGTGTTTAATGCGTTTCCTTTTATTGTTATGGGAGCCTTTATAGCACAGAGAAGAGACTCGCATCGGGGAAAAATCGCAGAAGATCTGATACCTTGTATAGTATCCGGAGCAATGTTTGTAGCAGAAGCATTCCTGCTGAAATTCAAGTTTTCAGCTCCAAATGCCAATACATTGATTATGCTTCTGCCCTTTACATATTTTTTTGTAAGCTTATGTCTTGATATAAAAATATCATCAGGGAAATGGCTTCTTTGGATGAGGAAAATGAGTACTGCTGTTTTTTTATGTCAACGAATCTTTCTGAGTGCAATACCAGCAGTGTGGCCGGATGGTGTGATTGCTTCTGTATTGAATGGTAATCCTTATCTGGGAATTGTAATTATATTGTTTATGGTAGTGGCATTGTCATCATTATTGGTCTTTATTTCACAAAAAAACAGATTTTTTTCTGTTTTATGCTGAACCGGAACGAGGTGAAAAAATGTATGTAATCTATCACAGCAGCGATTCTTTTGCAAAGGTAACAGGTGTTTCGATGCTGTCTTTGTTTGAAAACAACAAATCCCAGAAGGAAATTGAGGTTCTCTATATCCAGAAAGGGATGACAGAGAAAAATCGTGAAAAATTAATGACAATTGCTGAACAATATGGAAGAAAACTGACCTTTTTGGATATGCCGGACTGGGCAAGTATCAAAAATTTAACACTGAAATCCTGTAAAAGCGGCTGGCTTGGTTTTGGATATAACCGACTTTTCCTGACGGACATTGTACCGGAGTATATCGACCGGGTTCTTTATCTTGATTCTGACACGGTTATAGAGGATTCTCTTGATGATTTCTGGAATATTGATTTCGGTGATTGCTATATGGCAGGTGTTGATGATTGTCTTAGCTCAAAATACCGTAAGCTTGTTGGTCTGAGTGGGGATGGAGTGTATTGTAATTCCGGAGTGCTGCTGATAAATCTGAAAAAATGGCGTGAGGATAATATAGAAGAAAAATTCATCAGGCTGCTTCGTCAGAACAACGGCTATTTTGTATTCAATGAACAGAGCATCCTTAATTCTGTTTTTGAAGGAAGGATAAGGATAATGCCGCAGCAATATAACGTGAATTCACTTATATATCTTTTTAGCTATGAGGAATTGCTCAGGCTTCGCCGTCCATATAATTTTTCATATACATCAAAGGAATGTGAATGGGCGAGAGAGCATCCGGTAATTACTCATTTTACAGGTAATTTTTATGTTCTGCGCCGTCCCTGGATTGAAAACAGCGATCATCCGCACAAGGATGCATTTTTAAAATATTACCGCATGACACCGTGGTCAGAGGAATCGCTGTATCCAATGGATTCAGTGAAGAAGGACAGCAAAGCCTTGCTTTGCAAGAAGCTTCCGAGAGGCTTGATGATTTCAGCGGTCAGCTTTATTTATAACGTACTGCGTCCGAAGCATTTCCGGAAAGAAATGAAAAAGCAGCGTTCATAAGGCTGGGTCGGAAACAGGAAATGAATTGTGTTAATGATATTGAATAGTATTACGGGCTATCCGGAAAGGCGGAGCGGGGTGACTATTTTTGATAATTTTTTTGATCCTTATCGGCATTGTACTCATGAAGGAAGTTATAGAAATGCTGGTGGGAAAGCTTGGATATCTGATCGTTTGCTGTGCAGCGTTTTCGTTGGTTTATGGATTGAGCAGCGAAATGATGGGACTGAATGATCGTGAGATGATTTACAGCAGGGTGTTTGATATGTCAAGGCAGATCCAGACCATGCCTGAACTGCTGAATCTTGCGAATTCACGAATAACAAGTGGAAAAATGTTTTATATAATAACTTGGATAATATCCAGGTTTACTTCTGATTATAATATTTATCTGTTTGTTTTGGGAGTATTTTTTAATGCATCTATTACATATTATATCGGCAGATACTCAAATGATCCAAGAATGAGCTTTATCATCTATCTGGCACTGATTTATCCGTTGAGCTTTACGATAGTTCGTCAATGTACTGCTATGATATTCGTAATCATAGCCATAGATATGCTGTACAGAAAAAAACATATTCTTGCACTGGCATTATTTGCTGTGGCTATGATGATCCATTTGTCAGTGGTGGTTTTGATCGTGATCCTGTTTTTAAGAAAAGTCAAATTCCACAAGCTTACAATTCTTCTTGTACCTGTCGGAGTTTTCTTGGGAATGTATGGCGGAAATTATATATTCCGTTTTATGAGCTTTATTGTAACTGATGAAACCTATTCATCCCGTTATGCTATTACCAATGGTAAAGGTATGGCTATTACAGCGATAGCAATAAGATTTTTAATTCTTCTGTTCCTGCTTGTTATTGCTTCGATCAATCGTGATTGGTTCAGCAAAGAAGATGTCAACAGGATAGTACATAAAAAACAGAACAAGAGCCATAATCTGTTCAGAATAAAATGGGGAGATCACGAATGGGTATATGACCATTACAAAATTTCTGCAATAGAGCCTGATGTATTTCTCTGGAGTCAGCTGATTTCGACGATATTTGTGTCGCTGATGAACATTTTGGGAGAATTTCAGAGAATGGCTACATATTATGACATCAATCTGGTCGTTGCTGTCCCAAGAGCGATCGGAACTCTTAAAAAAAGAGATAACTTTATTGTAAGCATCATAATTATTGTATTGTTTATTGTTTATTTTCTGTATTTCCAGCTCGATAACTGGAATATCAGACAATACCGGTTCTTCTGGCAATAATTTCAGATCGATTAGGAAAAGGGACTAATGAATATGTATGATTTAACTGTACTGATACCAACATATAACAGAAAAGAAAGATTGACACAGACACTCGATTGCCTTTCAAAACAAACCAACAGGAGTTTTCAGATAGTAATAACAGATAATTGTTCTGACTATGATGTGAATAAATTGATACAACAGTGTGATGAGGATCTC
>CACWVH010000165.1 GCA_902764235.1 uncultured Ruminococcus sp. | reverse complement strand
TGCCGCCCTGGGAAAGAGGGCGTCCCCTTGCAGCGGCGCTCAGATAATCTCACTCACTGCCGCAAGGCAGTGACCGAAAACCTTAAGTTGATGACATTGCTCAAAGGGGAAGGCTTCAAAGCAGGCTCCCTGAAAGAAATAGCAGTGGGCAACCGTGGCTCCCACTTCGCCTGAATAGATCAACATTCCGTATGTAAATAAAAGGAGGTATTGCAATGAAAAAAACAGGTCAAAAAAAGAGGGCAGTACAAAAAACAAAAATCAGACTCCGCAGCTGAAACGGCTGACAAAAAGACAAATGAGGATATTTGCCGTGGGTCAGCTGGGCTGGTCTATACTCAGCGGCATTATCAGCGCATGGTTTGTGACATTCTATCTTCCGACACAAAGCGATATTGACAGCGGCGCTGTACAGTATATTGCTCCGGGACTGGTGATCGGCGGCTTTCTGACTATACTTGGAATTATCACTGCCTTGTCCCGTGTGTTTGACGCAGTTACCGATCCGCTGATAGCCTCTGTATCAGACAGGAGCAGGAACAAAAGGGGCAGACGTATACCCTTTATGCAGTATGCGGCAGTTCCGCTTTCCGTTGTTACAGTGCTTTTGTTCTGTGCGCCGATCGAAGAAATAAGCGGATGGAACGTGGCATGGATATCCGTATTTATTGTGCTGTTCTATTTTTTTATGACAATGTATTGTACCCCCTACAATGCGCTGATCTCTGAATTCGGAAAAACACAGGATGACAGAATGTATATTTCAACAGCTATTTCCCTTACATTCTTTGCCGGAACAATGATCGCCTATCTGCCCTTTATATTTGCAGGTATGCTGCGAGGCAGCGTGGGATATTCATGGAGCTACCGTATATGCTTTATCATTCTGGCGGTCATAGCCTGTATCTCAATGCTGATACCTACGTTTTTCCTCAACGAAAAGGAGTTTGTGGAGGCAAAGCCCTCTGATTCAAATATGCTGAAATCTCTCGGCGCAACCTTCAGAAACAGAAGCTTCCGTGTGTTCGTATTCTCCGATATCACCTACTGGGTAGGACTGACATTGTTCCAGACCGGACTGCCCTTCTTTGTAAAGGTGTCCATGCAGCTGGACGAATCCTTCACCATGATATTCCTCGGCGGAATGACGATCCTTTCAGCAGCATTTTATCCCATCGTACCCGGACTTGTCAAAAAATTCGGCAAGAAAAAACTGGTTATCACCGGCTTTCTTGGTCTGGCTGCCGCTTATGTGATAGCGGCGCTTATCGGTATTATCGGCATTACCATGATCCCCGGAATAGTTTACGGTGTTCTCATCTGCGTTATTGCTGCCTTTCCTATGGCACTTCTTGGGATCATACCGCAGTCTATTGTTGCTGATGTTGCAGAAGCAGACAGCTATGAAACCGGAGAGAACCGTGAGGGTATGTTCTTTGCGGCAAGAACCTTTGCTATGAAATTCGGTCAGTCACTGGCTATGCTGGTATTTACCTCGCTTGCCATCATCGGTACAACCCAGAATACAAACAGTAATGATATAACAGCCTCTGTGCTTGGTATGACCTTTGTAGGCTTTGCAGCTGTTGTATTCTGCAGTGCTGGTGCGCTGATATTAAGCTTCTACAATGAGAAAAAAGTAATGTCCGCAATCGAAAAAGGTAAAGACGGATCGGGTGATTGAAATGATAAGAAAACTGAGCGGCAAACAGCCTGCGTTTGTCCTTGACACAGAAAATACCACATATGTTTTTTCAATTTCACCGTCGGGGCATCCGGAGCATTTATATTACGGAAAAAAGCTCCGTATCGGAGGCTGGCAGGAATGTGCTGCCCTGCGTGAAAAAAAGGAATTTGAGCCGGGCAATTCCATAGTATATTCAGCTGAATTTCCTGCTGAGATACAGGAGGATATGTGTCTGGAAATATCCGCACCGGGTCACGGAGATGTCAGAGAGCCTTTTTTAGAGCTTGTAACGGAAAACGGCAGCCGCAGCTCTGATTTTCGCTTTGCGGATTATGTAACAGACAATGAGGACTCTGATCTTACATCCTTACCGTCATCCTATGCAGATAAGGAAATGAATGAGCATCTCTGCATAATACTCAGGGACGGTGATCTGACACTGGAGCTGCATTATCGTGTTTATTCTGAATGTGATGTCATAACACGATACGCAAGACTTCGCAATGACGGCAGCAGCACTGCTGAGGTAGAAAGAATAATGAGCACTCAGCTTGATCTGCCCTTTTGCGGCATGAGCGTTACATCCTTCCACGGCGCATGGGCAAGGGAAATGAATAAAAATACGGTAACGCTTTCAGCCGGAAAATATGTTATCGAAAGCAATACCGGCTGTTCCTCAAGCCGTGCGAATCCGTTCTTTATGGTGCATGACCCGGCAGCTGACGAAAACAGCGGCGCTGTATATGGCTTCAATCTCATATACAGCGGAAATCATTATTCAGCTGTGGAGGTCAGTGCCTACGGCAAAACAAGAATAGTTTCAGGCATACAGCCCCGGGGGTTTCGCTTTCTGCTGGGCAAGGGCGAGCAGCTTGAAGCCCCGGAGGCAGTAATGACCTGGTCTGACAAGGGCTTTTCCGGGCAGAGCCTGAATATGCACAGCTTCATCAGAAATCATATTGTGCGGGGAAAATGGAAGAATAAACCCCGTCCTGTACTGCTTAACAGCTGGGAGGCGTGTTACTTCAAGATAAATGCCGCAAATCTCCTGACCCTTGCCCGGATAGGGAAAAAGCTTGGCGCAGAGCTTTTTGTAATAGATGACGGATGGTTCGGAAAAAGAAATGATGATTCAAGCTCACTGGGTGACTGGGAGGTTGACACCGGAAAGCTTCCGGGAGGACTTGAACCTCTCTGCGATAAGATAAACGCAATGGGAATGAAGCTTGGCATATGGGTCGAGCCTGAAATGGTAAATGTGGAAAGCAGGCTGTACCGCAGGCATCCGGAATGGGCAATGGCGATTCCGGACAGACTTCATTCCGAGGGCAGAAAACAAAGGATACTTGATCTTGCCAACCCGAAGGTGCAGGACTTTATAATCAGAAAAATGAGTGAGGTATTTTCCTCGGCAGCTATAAGCTATGTTAAATGGGATATGAACCGTATTTTTTCTGATGTATACTCTCCCTTCCTTTCTGCGGAGCATCAGGGGGAGACAGCACACAGATATATCTGCGGACTGTACCGTATAATGAAGGTGCTTACCGGGCGTTTTCCTGACATACTGTTTGAGGGCTGTGCGTCAGGCGGAAACAGGTTTGACCTGGGAATACTCTGCTATTTTCCGCAGATATGGGGCAGCGATAATACCGACGCTGTATGCAGGGCGTTCATACAGGAGGGCTACAGCTACGGATATCCGCAGTCCTGTATCGGCGCTCATGTCAGCGCTGTGCCTAATCATCAGACGCTGAGAGTCACACCGCTTCAGACCCGTTTCGGGATATCAGCCTTCGGGCTGCTTGGGTATGAGCTTGATGTGCGTGACCTGAACACTGAGCAAAGAAAAACAATAAAGCAGCAGACAGAGCTTTATAAAAAATGGCGCGCCGTTTTGCAGTACGGTCAGTTCTACCGTACCGCTTCGGGGAACATACATCAGTGGATATGTGTTTCAGCGGATAAAACAAAGGCTGTGGGGCTTGTTATGCAGGAGCTTACAGTGCCGAATATGCAGTATCTGTGCTTTAAGGCAGCAGGACTGGATGAAGAAAAAAGCTATCATTTTTACAGCTATCCTGAAAATCTTGATCTTAAACAATTCGGCAGTCTGATAAATTCCGTATTGCCGGTACATATAAGGCAGGATTCAATGGTACACAATGCAATTGTGAAGGCTGTTAAGATGGAGGGCGAGCATGAGGATGTGACCGTTTCAGGCTCTGTGCTGATGAACAGCGGAATTACTCTCAAGCCTGCATTCTGCGGAACCGGCTTCAATGATAATGTCAGGGTATTCCCGGATTTTTCTGCAAGGATGTATTTTATGGAAGCAGAATAGAAATACCTGAATCCGTGATACTCATTATTGATTGTTCTGAAAAACCCAGAGATAATGCGTTGTTTTATGCATTTCAGGTTTTTAAGTTGTTCAACCATAAGGTGCAGCTTCTCCTGCCCATCCCCCCGTCCCCCTTCCCAAAGGGAAGGGGGAGACTTCAGGGGACGGCGGCAGGCGTGCTGCGCACGCCTGC
>CACWVH010000164.1 GCA_902764235.1 uncultured Ruminococcus sp. | reverse complement strand
TTCATTCTTTTTGTACTTCCTGCCGTAACGCTCGTACTGCTGATTGGCTTTTGTTTTATGCTCCTCGCAGTACAGACCGTCAGTCAGCTTCGGACAGCCAGGATAGGCACAGGGCTTCTTTGGTTTTCTTGGCATAGGGTTCACTTCCTTTTCGGGCATAGAAAAAGCCGCGGACCAGTTTTTATTACTGATCCACGGCTCGGGTTTTATTTATTCTTTTACACTACTATTCTACCACATTACACACTGTTAAACAATGTTATTTACTGTTAAGTTTTCGTGGCATTTTAATATTTTTCAATGCTTCCCGATGCAGCCTGTAAATGCTTTCAATGCTGTAACCCAGTTCAACAGCAATCTGCTCCCATGTCTTGAAACACAGATAACGCAGTTCAAGCAGCGTCTGAAGTTCAGGGTTTCTGACATTCTTTATCACCGATACCATTTCCGCTTTCAAATCTACAAGGCTGTCTATGTCTGCATTGATCTCATTTTCCAGATCAACCATTTTGACGATGATATCTTCCATGCGATGAGTGTTCGGTGTAGCATTTCCGGGCATATCACTGAGGGTAGCAGTCGCTTTTGTGGCAAGCTCACGAAGGTTTGTCACCTGTGCTATCTTGCTGTTGATTCTCTGGTCGATTCTGTAACCCTGCTGTAAGTATTCTTTCGATGTCATAGCTAAAACCTCCGAAAAAGTAAGATTCCACTCGGATTGACTATGATTGTCTTGTCTTTACTCTTTTTACGCTCATTTTCATATATTCGCTTTCACCGCATCAATTAGTGCGGACTGAGTATGCTCCTTTTTCTCCAGAGCCGCCATGATGTTTTCATCAATGGTATTCTTCGTAATTATGTGCTGAATGACAACTGTGTTTTTCTGACCCTGTCGCCATAGCCTTGCTACTGTCTGCTGATACAGTTCCAAGCTCCAGGTGATGCCGAACCAGACGAGGGTTGATCCTCCGTTTTGAAGATTAAGCCCGTGTCCTGCTGATGCAGGATGTATAAGTGCCACAGGAATTTCACCTCTGTTCCACTTTTCGATACTTTCATCAGTATCAAGTTTTACAAACGGCACTTTCAGTTCCGATAGCCTCTCTACAATGCGGTCATAATCATGTTTGAACCAGTATGCCACCAACAGCGGTCTGCCGTTCATGCTTTCGATGATATCTTCCAGAGCATCTATCTTACGGTCGTGTATCTGTACTGCTTTTTTGTCATCGTCATAGATCGCACCGTTAGCCAGCTGACACAGCTTACCGGAAAGAGCCGCTGCATTTGCCGCTGTGATCTCTTCATCATCAACAGGCAGCACAAGGTCTTTTTTCAGCTGCTCATATTTTTGTCTTTCCGTTGGTGACAGCTCCACATCGTACCTGCTGCTGATTAACTCCGGCATCTGCAGGTGGTCTGTTGCTTTCATAGAGATAGTGATGTCGGAAATTTTCTCGTATATTCTTTCCTCTGCTCCCGGCAGCGGCTTATATGAATACACGATCATGCCGTTCATCTTGTCAGGCTGAAAATACTTGCTGCGGTACTGTCCGATAAAGCGACCAAGCCGCTGTCCCTTGTCAAGCAGTTTGAATTCTGCGAATAAGTCCATCAGACCGTTGCTGCTCGGTGTGCCTGTCAGACCCACGATTCTTTGCACCTGCGGTCTGACTTTCATTAATGCTTTGAAGCGTTTAGCCTGATGATTTTTGAATGATGATAATTCATCGACAACCACCATGTCATAATCGAACCTGCTGTTCTCTATCAGCCACGGAAGATTTTCACGATTGATGATGTAAATATCAGCTTTCTGCTGTAAGGCTGATCTGCGTTCTTTCTCTGTACCGACAACAATGCTGTAACGGAGATTTTTAAGATGCTCCCATTTTCTGATTTCCGCACCCCAACTGAAACGGGCTACACGGAGAGGTGCAATTATCAGAACCTTATGTACCTCAAAGCTGTCAAACATCAGGTCATTTATCGCTGTCAGGGATATAACTGTTTTGCCAAGACCCATGTCCAGTAGAATGGCTGAAATCGGGTTTTGCTTGATATATTCGATTGCATATTTCTGATACTCGTGGGGTATGAATTTCAATCGGTATCACCTCCAATGTCCCTGATGATTTCAGGTATCTGCTGCGGATTATCCAGCACATACACTTTGAAGCCTAACTGCCGTAACTGTTTGTGTCTTGCCGTCTGCAATGGGCGTGGGTGTTGTCCGGGTGCTTTTACTTCCACGAATGCGACCTTGCCATCAGGGATAAGTACCAAACGGTCAGGCACCCCGGAGAAACCCGGACTTACGAACTTCAATGCCAATCCTCCGACACTCTTGACTTCCATCAGGAATAAATGTTCGAGCTGCTTTTCTCGCATTTTATCTGTATTTTTATTGCTGTTTGCCATAAGGATAACTCCTTTGATTTTTTATTTGGTGTAAGTCGTGCAGGTCTATACATAAAGTCCTCTATATAGTATTTTTTATTAAAATTCTGCCCTAAAGGGGTTTTTATATATGACTTACACGACCTACACCCTTTTATTCTGTTTCTTCTTCTGAAAGGCTTATGCCAACAAGAATACTGCACTTTTTTGTTCTCCTTCTGCGAATACCACGCAAATCCAGAGCATTATAAAACTCCGCAGTGCTTCTGATAAACTCACCCGTTCTCGAACAGTATGAGCGATAGGCAAAGTACACATCACCCGACTTTTCCTCAAGCCCTGTACCAAGTTCACAGCAAGCATCAAGGAAATGGGACATCCAGTCATTGTCCTGTTTATACTTATCAATGGCATTCTGCACTACCTTCGGATTTTTTAGCCTGAAATGATTGTCGATAGCCTTCTTTGCACCTTCAATAATCCACTTCACAATATAGCCACCTGAGTTTTTGATGAGAAATTCCGAATAATTCTTGATGTCACTTTTACCGCTGATTTTGGCATTGAACGGAATAACGATAAGCCTTCTCCAGATACCGTCATCCATTGCACCTACCTTTGGCAGATGATTTGTATACAGCACAAGGGTATGACTGGGTTTGAATGAAAACGGGTCTTTATACTTCTTCTCTGCGAAAATCTCATCTGTTGAGCAAAGCTGCTTGACCGTGGATGTATTAAGACGCATTCCTTCCTCAAGTTCAGCGGCTATCAGCAGACGCTTTCCTTTCGCTTCGGCAAGCTCCGGCTTGACATTTCTTTTGCAGCCTATCGTCAGTGTGTCAGCTGAGATATTGCCGCTGTATGAGCCTAAAGCTCCTGCGATAGAATTCCAGAAGGTGGATTTGCCGTTGCTGCCGACACCATAGGAGATTATTAGCTCCTCCAGATATACATTACCTATCGCACACAGCCCGGCTATCTGCTGAACATAATCAATAAGTTCCGGGTCTTTTTCAAAGATCAGATTAAGAGTATCAAGCCACTCCTTCTTGCCTTCATCAGAGGGAGCAAAGGCAGTCATTTTCGTGATAAAGTCAGAGGCATTGTGTTCCTGTCTGCCGTCAAGCCCTTTTCTGAGATCGTATGTACCATCTGGGGTATTGAGCAGCATTCCGTCAGCGTCAAGGTCTGTGGGCTTCATTTCGAGCATGGGCTTTGCCGCCTGCATTGCCGATACGATATATTTCATATCCCTGCGTTTCATTACAAAAGCCTTATAAGACACTGCGGAAACATAATCTTTGTACAGATTCATCTGTTCTTCGTTAAAATTTGCCACTGCCTTTTTGCCGCCGGATAGGAGCGTTTCCTCCGATACACCCGCACTTATCAATGCCTGAATAGCATTCTGAACAGCATCCTTCGCATCCTCAAGCTGCAAATCAAGAAATTCCTCCACTGCTCCCACGGCTCTCTGCTTTGATTCCACCCAATGCTCACCGTCAAAACGGATATAGTCGGTAGCCGATGTATATCTCAGTTCGTCACCATATTCTCTTGCTATGACCTTTGCCTGTCCGATATCAGAGTAGTCATAGGGCTTGAGTGATTGTATCTGAAAATCATATTCTTCGGGCGGGATATATCCGTCCTGTTCCATAACCTTTTTCGCAAAGCGGCAGGCACTTTTCCAGATAGTTTCCAGTTCCTCGCTTTCCAGCGGAGGATTGCACTTGTTTGATTCTTCGGCTCTTTCGGAAATGCCATAGCGTTTGAGTATCCTTCCGGCAAAGCGTGACATAGTATTATTCCGCTGTCCCTGTGGTATTGTTTTATCTGTCTGGGGTGGCGACAGAATACAGTCGATGGTAATTTCTCCTTCGTGCCACAGAATTTCTGTTGTCGGATTGCCGTAAATAAAACGGGCAGCATCCAAAGCGTTATCATCAAAAAACGGATACTGAGCCATAAGCATTTCTTTGAGCTGCTTGTATGTGTCCTTGTCGGTGACTGTATCTATCGGGAAATAGATATGATGTCTCGGACGTGGTGTTTTTCCGTCCTTCGGCTTCATATTGTTGCGGCTCGGCACAACGATAAAAGCCACATCAGGGAACATCGTTTTATACGCTTCCGGCTTTATCCAGTCGTCAGGGTTATCCGAATGAGTGTTATCGTTATCCATTACAAGGCAGTTTGAATTCAGAAAATTATCCACGCTGCGGCGGTTGCCCTTGTACTCTCCGCAAACATGGTCGAATTCGACCACTTTGAGAAAGTCCTCCTCACTGTCAATGATGCACTTATTCGGATAAAGCGTATTACTTTTCTTTCCACGGCAGTTTGCTGTAAAAATAGTTAATTGCATTTTGTAATACCTCCATTTATTTATACTCTTTGTATAAATCAGTAAATCGGCGAATTTTTATACATTTTTTATTCGCCTTGTTTATTTCCGCCTGCATACCCGCCGTTATGGTTTCTCCGAACACCCACAGCTGCTCACAGCGACCGATCAGCACCATATCCATAAACATCGCAAGATCACGTTCTTTTTCTTCATCCATAAACTGCGGAAACAGAAGATGCGGTGCAAGGGGTATCGCATTGTTATCTACTGCAAAGCGGCAGTGTTTTATAGCTTTTTCTGTATTCCCGGCAATATCCCCAGAGTATGGGCTGCATATATAGACGAGAGGTCTGTATCTTGCAGCCTTTTCTTCCTTCTGTATTTTTGTCAAAGCGTGATATGCTGTCGGGTCAGGGTACATTTCACTGTTATAGATATTCATCTTTTTCTCCTCTCTCAGTCTTTTTTATAAAATTCGCATTCGTATCCATCGGCACGGAGAAGCAGTCCGGGAATCCACGGAGGCGTTCTGCTCATCTGATTGCATACTTCTTCCACGTACATACGCTTATCGCACTCGATGATTATTTCGTCATGCACATGGGCTACGATAAAGCAGTGGGAAAGTGTCTGTATTGCATAGCACAGGATGTCACGGGAGATAGCCTGAATAATGTTTTCTACCAGCTTTCCGCCGAAGGTTTCTATGCGTTCCCATTTCTTTGCGGCACCCGTTCCCTGATAAGTAACTGATTCCGAACCGAAACGGTTTATACCCATTTTCGGCTTAACATAAGCAAGCCTTCTGCAGCTTGGGAGAGTAATAAACAGCATACCGCTTTGATATGTAAATTTCAGACCGTGCGTTTCTGTTGGGATATGTTTCATGACCGTTTCTTTGACACAGCGGTCAACATCATACCAGAGCTTAACAATATGGGGATTGGCATTTCTCCACGAATTAACAAGAGGCTTTAATTCATCCTCATTCATTCCCATATCCAAAGCACCCATTGATTTTAAAGCACCTACCGATCCGCCGTAGCCGAGAGCAAGTTCTGCTATTTTACCCTTTTGTCTGAGATGAGCATTTTCGCCATGCTTTTCCACCGTGCAATGAAACATCTGACTTGCAGATGCACAGTAAAT
>CACWVH010000163.1 GCA_902764235.1 uncultured Ruminococcus sp. | reverse complement strand
AGGCATAAGCACATCTTTGAACAACCGAAACGCCGTGTACCGAACGGTACGCACGGTGTTGTGAGAGGACGGGGGTTAGCCACCCCCTCCTACTCGATTAAGGTTTATGAAAACTGATTCAGGGAGAAAAGCCTTGCAGCGTTTTTCCACATAAGCTTTTCGTAGCTTTCCGGGGAGATAAGCTCTCTGAGTTCATTGAAATAAGCCTGATATATAGATCTGTCACCTGTTTTGTTGTGGAGATATGTGTCCTTGCCGTCAATAGGGCTGTCGCTGCCGAAAACTATCCTGTCGTCACCATTTTTACGTATGAATTTAATGGTGTTTTCCATTGGCACCCAGGTAGTGTCTCCGTAAAGATTCGGCAGCCTGCCTATTAGCTCGATCGCTTCGCTGTTGTCCGTGCCAAGTCCCATATGTACCATGACAAAATCAATATCCCTGTGGCGCTTTGCCATTTCATAGACACGCCTGCAGGATGCAGCATCGCTGCCGCCGGTATGCGTTACGACCGGAAGTCTGAAATGCTTTGCAAGCTCCATATATGCCTCAGTTCTTTCTCCGTCAAAAGGCAGAGCGGAATGAAAGGGATGGAATTTCAATGCCTTGACAAGACTGCGGTTTTCTTCAATAAGTCTGTATACATCCTCATCAGGAGTTTCTGAAAAGGGCTTCATCCATAGTGCGGCGCCGATCTTGTCCGGATGCTCACGGGCAAAATCTATTGTATACTGAAGACATTCTATCTGCGGAGTCTGAAGGAAAAACGGCAGACGGCGCTGATGATGGTCAAATTCTGTTGCACGGCAGTCTGAAACGATAGAGTAATCTATGCCGTATTTATTCATTGAATAAAGAACATCCTCTTTTTTCATATTGAAATTCAGTATTTTGCCGATATGTACATGAGTATCAATTATCATAGCTTTTAGTCCTTTCCTGTTATATGAATAACTCAAACTTCCAACTTGATATTATACTGTCAAAATAGTTGGCTTATTATCAGGCGTTTTCTTTTCGCCGCCCGCCTACGGCGGGCGGCGAAAAGAAAACAACCAAAGTTGTTGAAAGTACGATTAATACTTGGATTGAACAGTAAAATGGTATGGGGAGTTTAAGTGAATAATTGTTTTTCTGCTGCAAAAACAGCCCGCTCATGGCGGGCTGATATTATTTTTCGTTCAGAAGCTTTTCAAGCTCGCTCATAAAAGAATGAATATCCTTGAACTGTCTGTAAACGGACGCAAACCTGACATAGGCGACTTCATCAAGATCCTTGAGGAATTCCATGGTCAGCTCTCCGACTCTCTTGGATGAGATCTCACGTTCCATTCCTCCATATGCCTTTGACTCCACCTTGTCGATGATCTCGTCGATCTGGTCGAGTGAAATAGGTCTTTTCTCACAGGCACGAAGCAGACCGTTTGTTAGCTTTTCACGGCTGAACGGTTCTCTTGAATTATCCCGTTTTATCACCATAAGAGGAGTAGTTTCAACAATTTCATATGTAGTGAAACGCTTTGCACAGTTAAAACATTCTCTTCTTCTTCTGATTCTTTCACCCTCATCTGTCGGTCTGGAATCAACGACCTTGCTTTCTGTGCATCCGCAATATGGACATCTCATAAATCAACACTCCCGTACCGCATCCCTTGCCTTATGCGGTTATACATTCATGCAAATTCGCTTTGCACGATCCGATATAAGCTTATCAAGATATCGTTTTGCATTTATCACAGAACCGATATCATTTTTTGTCTGCCCGTATACCTCGATAACGGCATTGCCTGAATACCCGGTTTTTTCAAGAATATCAAAGAAATGATTAAAATCAAAGCTTCCGCTTCCGGGCAGAAGACAGGACTCATTTTCATTGCTGTCGCTGATATGTAAATATTTAAGCGAATCTTTCATTTCAACTGCCACATCACACGGGTCATAGCCGCACCGCCTTGCTTGCTTTGTATCAAGCACGAATGCAGCTTTTTCACCAAGAAGCTCCCTCATACGGCGGATGGTATCAATGCTCCCGGATATATGCCTGTATACGTTTTCCTGTAAAAGCGTAACACCGAAGCTTGCTGCTTCATCAGAAAGCAAAGCGAATCTGCGGCAGTATTCTTCTATTGTTACAGAAGAGAAGGCACACTGCATTCCGTGAAGGACCACATATTCTGCACCAAGCTTTGCGGCGGTTCTGAAAAACATATCATACATCCTGACACCGTCAATAAAGCGCCTTTCATAGCCTGAAAAAAGCAGATATGATTCATAGGCTGATGTGAAAGGATGAATGGAAGCAATCTTAGCCCCGCATCCGGTGCAAAGAAATATAATTTTGTCAAGAAAATCAGGCTCAAGCTCAGAAAAGGTATTGAAAAAAATCTCGAAAAGATCAAAACCGGCATCTGAAAGAAGCTTTAAGGAATTTTCTGTAAGTTCAGGATAAAGACATCCGGTCGATGCACCGATCTTCATAGTCATTTTTCAGCTCCTTGCCGCATAATTGAAATAAAAGCTGTTTATACAAATATATAATATAACATTTTATTAGATAAGTCAAACAAAAAAACAATATTATGAATATTTTTTTTATAGAAAACCTTGAAATAATCAGTTTGCATGATATAATAAAACAGAACAGTATTATGTTTTACAAGTGATTAGTGTATTAATATCACGCCAGTCGAATCCAAAAACCGACTTTTGACAGGGAGGATGTTACAAGTGAAAAAAATATTAATAGTTACAGCTGCTGCAATGCTGCTGATTGTTCTTTGCGCCTGTAAAGGCGAGGAAACTCCGGAAAACAGCTCTCAGATGTCCGAATTAAGCTATGGCTGGACAATTACAGAGAATAGTAATAATAATGAGAATTCCGGTCAGGAAAGTAACGCCGATACAGAAAAGCAGAATAAAACAGAAAATGAGTTATCTGTTAATAGTATCAGCATTGAAGAAAGCAGTGAAACTCCCTTTGACAGGGAACGCCGGAAGGAAACAGCAGATCTCAGAAAAAAATGTGTAGAGGTTTATAATGGCGTTTATTCAGGAAAAATAAAGAACGGCTATCCTTGTGAGGACGGAAAAACTGTGGACTGGGCTTTTGATGGGGGGATCGGGCTATCCTCACGTAAATATGCAGCAAGAAAGGTTACGGTCGATGATGTTCAGAGCTATTACGGGACTAATTATATATATAAGGATGTCTATATTGTTATTTCATCATTGAATTGGAGTGAAGGAAAGCTTGTTTATTCTCCGGGCGGAAAAAAACCTGATTATATAAAAGAATGGAAGCCCCTTGACGGTAAGGTGACTCTCGGGGAGATCATTGCAGAAGCAGGCTATGATAATAATTCAGGAAACAGATCAGACGCTGAGGGTCAGAAGGCAGCGGAAAATGTTTTTAGAATGTGTCAGGATGTGTTTACAGGTTTGGTTTCCGGTAAGATAACAGATGAAACAAAGGCGCCGGACGGAAGTGTCATAAGCTGGCCTGAGGTCAGCGGACAAGGTGATTTTGAAAGATTGGAGGGAGCTTCTAAGGTTACAGTTGCTCAGGTTATGGAGTACAACGGAATAGAAAAGCTGTACGACAACCTTTATTATAAAAACCCTGGTGAACACAGCAGCGCGGAGATAATATACTCTGAAAATGGTACTGACAGTGAGGGAAATAAACTGAAAAAGCTTACTCCGGACACACCTCTTGAAGAATTATTTGTTCTTAAATAACTTAAACTTCCCATACCAATTTTACTGTTTAATCAAAGTATTAATCGTACTTTCAACAGCTTTGGTTGTTTTCTTTTCGCCGCCCGCCGGAGGCGGGCGGCGAAAAGAAAACGCCTGATAATAAGCCAACTATTTCACAGTATAATATCAAGTGGTAAGATTGAGTTAAATAACTGTACCACTCAGCGTAAAAAACCAGTTATAGCAAAAAAATCCAGAAAATTATAAGAAATTAATAAAAATTACTTGACAAATTGGTAAAATTGGTGTAGTATATATACAGACAAGAAAACAGTATCATTCTGATACAAAAATTGTCATTATTTGATTACAAGAGTGAATAATTGACTGTTTACAATCGATTATTCCTTTTCTTTCCTTTTTCCTTTTTTCTTTTTATTCCTTTTGACAAATGGCACAGGGCATTGCTCTGTGCCATTTGTCGTAGTTCGCCCGGCATGGGCGTAGTCTAATCGGTGAAAGTCCGTAAAGTGCCCTGATAGTGGGAAACTTACAGTCAAAGGCAAGGGTGTCCATCGTGAG
>CACWVH010000162.1 GCA_902764235.1 uncultured Ruminococcus sp. | reverse complement strand
CCCGGGAAATCTTTTTCAGACTGACTAAGCCGTGAATCAAGGGTCCAGCACCCCAAGGGCACTTCCTCCGGGCGCGTCACGCTGGCGGCGGCACGCCGGCGGTGGGTTGACATTCGTGGGAGGATTATAATATAATACTAAAAAAGCCGGATCGTATTCCGGCTGGTAATATGAGGAGAGATAATTATGATAAAACTATTGGAGTTGCTTAGTCAGAATGCAGATTTCACACCTGCTCAGCTTTCCGCAATGCTGGGAACAAGCGAGGATGAGGTCAGAAAACAGATCGAAGAATATAAAAATGCCGGTGTGATAAAGGGAACAAAGGCGATCATCAACTGGAATAAGGTGCCTGATGCCGAAGTAAGAGCGATCATTGAGCTTAAAGTCACTCCCAAGCCGGAAACAGGCTTTGATGATATTGCAGATATCGTCATGTCATATGAAAACGTAGAGGATGTTTATCTTGCCGCTTCTTCACGCTATGACCTTATTGCGCTTGTAAAGGGCGGAACAATACAGGAGATAGCGGAATTCGTTTCAAAGCGTCTTTCGACTCTTGATAATGTCATAGGAACAGCAACGAGCTTTGTTCTGAATACATACAAGCAGGACGGAGCAATTTTCGGAAATGAAAGTGAAGAGGAAGAGCAAAGGAGCCTGATATTGTGATTGATTATTCCGGATTACTAAATAATAAGATACAGAATTTGAAGCCCTCGGGAATAAGACGTTTTTTTGATATAGCAAATGAAATGGATCATGTTATATCCCTGAGCATCGGTGAGCCTGATTTCACTACGCCGTGGCACGTTCGTCAGGAAGGAATCGAGTCGCTCAGAAGGGGACGCACATGGTATTCTCCGAACAGGGGCTTTGCAGAGCTGAGAAAACAGATCTCAAACTATTATGCAAGACGCTTCAATGTTGAATATAATCCGGATGAGGAAATACTTGTTTCTGTCGGCGGCAGCGAGGCAATTGATCTTTGCATAAGAGCTGTTGTGCAGGATGGAGATGAGGTTCTGATACCACAGCCTTCATTCGTATGCTATGAGCCTATGACCATAATGGCAGACGGAAAACCGGTTATCATCCAGACAAAGGCTGAAAATGAATTCAGACTTACAGCAGCAGAGCTTGAGGCAGCAATTACTCCCAGAACAAAGCTTCTGATCCTGCCATTCCCGAATAACCCTACCGGAGCTGTAATGAGAAGAGAGCATCTTGAGGAAATAGCCAAAGTCATTGAAAAGCATAATATCCTTGTGCTGTCAGACGAGATATACGGCGAGCTTACATACGGCAAGGAGCGTCATGTCAGCTTTGCTGATATAAAGAATATGAGAGAGCGCACGATAGTAGTTAGCGGCTTTTCAAAGGCATATGCAATGACAGGCTGGCGTCTGGGATATGCTCTCGGACCGGAGCCTGTTATCACACAGATGACAAAGCTGCACCAGTATGCAATAATGAGTGCACCTACAACCGCACAGTATGCGGCAATTGAAGCACTGAAGCACGGTGATGCAGATATTGAAAGAATGAGAGAAGAATATGACATAAGAAGAAGGCTTATCGTTGACGGCTTCTGCAAGATGGGACTGACCTGCTTTGAGCCAGAGGGAGCATTCTATTGCTTCCCCAGCATACAGATATCAGGGAAAACCAGTGAGCAGTTCTGCGAGGAGCTGATCTATTCCCAGCACGTTGCGATAGTACCCGGCACAGCCTTCGGAGACTGCGGCGAGGGCTTTGCAAGAGTATCCTATTCATATTCACTCAATCATATCAAGGAAGCACTCGAACGTATTGAAAGGTTTCTTGATAAATAAAGCTTTTTGCAGCTGACACTGAATAGTCAGCTTGATGATTTTTCGGAAAGGCGGATAAAAATGAAGATGACTGTTCAGTCACCGGCTAAAATAAACCTGTTTCTCGATATTACAGGAAAGCGTAATGACGGATATCATATAATAAATACAGTAATGCAGTCTGTATCGCTGTACGATGATGTAACTGTAACGCTTGAAAACGACAGCGGTGACATCAGACTTTCGTGCAGTAAGGATAATATCCCCTGCGACAGCACAAATACAGCATATAAGGCAGCAGAGCTTTTCTTTGAGCATACAGGTATCTCACGCAAAGGCGTAAGCATAAAGATAAAGAAGCGTATTCCTTCGCAGGCCGGAATGGCAGGCGGCAGTACAGATGCGGCAGCGGTGCTCTATGCTCTGAACGAGCTGACAGATTCAAGACTGACAAAGGATGAGCTTGCTGAGATAGGTGAGAAGATCGGTGCAGATGTACCCTTTTGTGTATATGGAGGAACAATGTCGGCGTCCGGTATCGGAACGATACTGAGCCCTCTTCCGGATATGCCTGACTGCTATTTTGTGATAGTAATGCCTGATTTCAGGATATCAACAAAGCAGGCATATGAAAGCTCGGACAGACTGGGATATGATACAGTAAAGAGTATGGAACCGCTTGTAAATGCTGTTTGCAGCGGAAACGCAGCACAGACCGCAGCCCTGCTTTATAATAAATTTGAAGAGGTTGCTGATATTGAGGAAATCGGACATATCAAATCGGCAATGCTTGAAGCAGGCGCTCTTGGTGCGCTTATGACCGGAAGCGGATCTGCTGTTTTCGGAGTGTTTGATGACAGGGAAAAGGCAGAGGAATGTGAAGACAGACTCAGAAAGCAGTATGACGAGATATTTATCGCAGAGCCTGTACGAAGCGGTCCCAGGCAGCTTCCCACCGGTGGACTTATAGGCTCGCTGCTCGGATGATATTTCAGCTGCGGAATACTTCTTCAAACCATTCAATAAGCTTGAATTTTACAATATAACGGTCACTGTTTTTTACGATATCGGTTTCGCCTTCACTGAGGGCAGAACCGATATCTTTTTTTGCAGCTGAAACGCAGACAGACGGATAAAGTACGCACCACCAGTTATGCCCACCGCCGTTGCCGATAACAATACGCAGAGCGTCATACGTGCCTGCCGGAAGAGTAAAATCATCATAAACTCTTGTATCAAAATGCATTTTTGTCAAAGCAGCATCAACGTGATAATCATAGCCCTCTTTATTTACAACTTCCTGAGCATATGCTTCTATGGATGACAGATTATCCCTGGTCATGCTGACAGCCTGGGATTTTGAATGGCAGTCTGCGAAAAGCTTGTCTGTATATTTCGTCACCTCGTCCCGTACTTTAAGCTTCAGAGTCTGATCCTCCTTGCTGTCCGAATTAGCAATTATATGAAAGCGAAGAAGTCTGTCCTCGATATCATTACACGCACCGCAGAAGCCGGCAGCGGAAAAAATGATGCAAAGAACAACAGCACAGCAGACAGATCTGAGAATGAGCTTCAGATTCATTATTATCCCTCCGTTGAACAGGTCTGATATTTTTATGGAAACGATGGTTTATTCAGCGTTTTTCCTGATACTCTGATTATTGACATTGATTTTCAGAATATTCATTTTAAACGGAATCCGGAAAAAACAACCTCAGCCCTGATCTGCACAGACTGTGGTGCAGGCTTAGCTGCTCAGACACGTTGTTTATCGTTCCTTCTTTCATCTGATCTATCCGGCAGGCGTCCGCAGGATGCGGACGCAGCAAAAGAGGAACACCAAAAGAGTGGCTTACCCCTCTTCAGGTTTTCCCCTTTTGAAATCCCTTTTCCTTAACTCCCTGTATCCACCGCTGCGCTGCCCGCCGCTTGCGGCGTGCGTGCTCGCTTAATGCACCCGTTTTCCCACGCTGCGCTGCCTGCGGCGTGCTCGCTTACTTCATTTCGGGCGGCGAGTTTTGTGTGAGGGTCGGCAGATTCGTTACGATGATTCAGGAATTTTGTAGGAACTATAATCAGGCGACACTAAAGTATTGGTCAGAAGAAAGCCTGAACTGCGACTTCGACAGTATCGGATAGTGGGTAAGAGCGCAAGCAACCCCAGCAAAATTGACAGCACAGGCACTGTGCTGGCGGCATGCCGGTTAGTGTAAAATAATTCTGCGACTTTTAAATAAGAAATGGTTTTAGCAGTTCAGGCTCAAAAGGTCTGGCGGTGCCCTGGAAAAATTTTATCGGTCTTACTAAGCCGTGAATCGCGACCCCGGCGGCACGCCGGTGGGTTGACCGATGGGGGGATTTGTGGTATTCTAAGACCTGAATCCGTGGAAGTCAAAAATCAAATCAGTTTAAAAGTCAGCTTGCAAGCCAAAAACAAAGCAAAAAGCTCACATTCTAAATGCACCCAAAAGGT
>CACWVH010000161.1:4995-13924 GCA_902764235.1 uncultured Ruminococcus sp. | reverse complement strand
CGGAGGGCACTTCCTTTGGGCGCCTTCGGCAGAGGTGTCCACCGGACACCCGCACCCCATGGACCCCGCAGCCTTTGAAAAGGCTGGCGAAACTTTAAAATTTGCTAAGTTAATGACATTGGCTTTCCTATCGCCCCCTGTACCCTTCGGTTTATAAAATAATAAGATTTTTATAAAGTTGCAGATATTGAATAATAAAAACAGAAAGAGAAATCATCAAATACCTGAAATTCAGGTATTTACCAGACCTTGCACGGAGCGGCTGCCTGCGAAGCACTGTAAATGCTCCGTGCCTTGCCCTCAGCAGGCGCATAGCGTTCTCTTTCTGTTTTATGCAAATATAAAGCTTACGGCTCAGAGACCGAGCGCCATCTTTGTGCGCATGATAACATATGATCTGGTATTCCACCAGTCGTGCTTGTCAAAGTAAAAACGCAGATAGGCTATCCCGTACTTTGCACATTCTGCTCTGAATTTTTTTGCGGAGCTTTTGCTTGACAGCAGTTCAACATACAGAACGGGAGTATTACCTGATCTGAATGTGAAAATAGTGGCATTGCGGTTTGTGAGCTTATCGTATGTGATATTGTACTGCGGAAATTCCTCGTTGTAGATCTTTTCAAAATACTCATAATATTCGCCGTCGAAATTATACTGGTTTTCTTCATCAGGCATAATATCTCCCCATGAGCAGCCGGTATTCATGCCTTTGGGATACGTCGGCTCGGGAGAATAGCTGTTTTCATATTCCTGCTGAGAATGATTATTGTTTCTTTCATATCTGCTGTCAGTACCATCGTTCATTACCTGCCTGAGAATATCCTTTGCTAATTTTCCGAAGAGTCCCATGGTAATGCCTCCTTTGGAGATATTGAAGTATCATTTACAGCGTGTTTGTATTCTGTCAGCCTTAGCTGAGTTTTGACTCGGTTTTCTCCATGAATCGTCCGGCTTTTACGGCAAAGCGTGTATGCGTACCCTTTGCAATAAGACCTGCGTCGTCATATGCTTCAAGCTCAAAGGTGTATTTTCTGTCTGTAATATCAATAAGCTTTGCAACGGCTCTGATTTTCGCTTTGCAGGGGGTTGCGCTGATATGGTCAATGCATATCTGTGTTCCTACGGTTGTGATACCTTCCGGAAGATAAGGCTGTACAAGCTCACAGGCTGCCTGCTCCATAAGGGCTGCAACCGCAGGTGTTGCAAGCACCCTGAGGGTTCCGCTGCCTACGTTTACTGCAAGTCTGCTTTCATCTGCCTCTGCACTGACTTCATTTGTTATGCCGGGGATCAATTCACTCATTTTTTGAAAACCTCTTTCTTTTTTTCTTGATAAAACTGTTGTTTATTGATATAATTATATCATATATTCCGGTTGCATTATATGCGATTTTTATAATCTTTACAAAAAGTTTTAATATTCAGATTTGACGGGAGGAATGAACTATGCCGGATGCTGCTGCCGCTCCAAAGGAACAGAAAACCGTTCCGAAGGGCAGGATACATATGCTTGATGAGCTGAGAGGCTTTGCAGTTTTATTTATGGTTTTTTATCATACCTTTTTTACAGTCGGCTATTTCTTCGGCTGGACATGGGGGGCTGATATCATAAAAGTGCTTTATCCTATCGGTCCTTATTTTGCAGGAGCCTTTGTTTTTATTTCAGGTATTTCTTCAAATCTCAGCCACTCAAATATCGACCGGGGAGCAAGACTTTTCTTTATTGCCTATATAATATCCATAGTAACCTTTTTTGCTGTAGGCAGTGAAAATGCGATCCGCTTCGGAATACTTCATATGCTCTCTGTTTGCATGATGCTTTACGGGCTTATTTCAAGGATAACAAAGGTAATCCCCCTGGGCATCGGGCTGCCGCTCAATATTATTCTGTTTGTACTGACATATACGGTCAGCGAGGGCTTTATCAGCATTCCTTTTCTATGGCAGATGAAGCTGCCGGCTGAGTGGTATCAGACGGATTTTCTCTATCCGCTCGGTTTTATCAAAAGCGGCTTTACCTCCGGAGATTTTTTCCCACTGTTGCCATGGATGTTCCTGTTTTTTGCCGGAGGATTTTTCGGCAGGCTTGCTGTTCAGAAAAAGCTTCCTAAGTTTACCTACAAAAGACATATAAAGCCGCTTGCATTTATCGGAAAGCATTCTTTGTTTATATACATACTTCATCAGCCCGTCATTTTCGGCGTATGTACGCTTGTTGAATATCTGATGAAGCTTAGAGGATAAAAGGAGGTATTTTTATGGGAGACGAAAACAAGAAAACAGCTCAGGATAATGTTGAAAACAAGTCCTCGGCTGCTGAAAATGAAGAAGCAGTGAAAAGCTCAGAATTACCTGACAGCAATGACGGTTCAGAAAGCTCCGCAAGCCAAAAGGACAGAAAAAAAGCAATGAAAAATGACAGACAGTACAGAAGGGGCAGACATATATATTCTCTGGGTACGTGGCTTCTGATAATATATCTTCTGGGCTTTTCTGCAAAAAAGCTGATCGGGCTTGATATTATTATCGGAGAAATGTTTGTTTCTGTGTACCTCAGTCTTCTGGTGATCGTGCCGATAGCCCTGATGATAATCGGTATGTCGCTGAGTCAGAGGGCTGCACAGAAATATGATATAGACGAGAAAAACAAGCCGTGGATAGTTGTATTGTCAATTGCCGGGGTCGTTATGATCGCTCTTGCTGTGTGCGAGATATTAATGCCCTCGTACAAGGTATATGATCTTGAGATAATGAAGTACAGAGAGGGCACGGAAACGATGAGACCCTCACAGGAGCTGATCGTTACTCAGTATTGCAGCGGAACGATATTCCACCCTGCACCCGAAACAAAGCCTGGCTACAGCTATATTGATGTATACGCAAAATACGGGATAATCGCACTAAGAAAAGCGACTGCTGCTAATAATAACGGCAGCTTTGAAATAAAGCCCGGAGATGCTTCAAACGATTATGTGCTGATGGTTTCATCTCTGGGACATGACGAGCAGTTCAGATTTACATACTGAAATGTACGACAGGCTGCATCTATGATTACTCAGAAATACAGGACAAAACGGGCAGGGAGCATTCTCTGCCTGTTGAATTCATGAGTGAAAATTGCAGCTTTTGTCATATATCCTGTCAAATAAAAATAGCCGATTGTAAAATGGCGAACACCTCGCCAAAACCCGAAAGCTTTGAAAAGCGGAGAAAAATGTAAAATATTTAAGGAATCACTGAATAAATCACGCCTTACGGCTCCTTGACAACCGTCAGGTTGCCTGCGGTCTTTTTGCACAATCTGACGAAAAAATTGCTGACGCAATACAGGCACTGGATTTAATCAGTGCTTCCTTAATACAAAAATACGCATAAACAAATGATTTTTCGACTTTTACAATCAGCTAATGTCAAATAAAAATATAAGGAGTCTGATTTATGGATTATGCAAAAAAGCTTTCAGCAGAGTTTTCTATCAAGGAAGAATATGCTCAGAATATCATCAACCTTCTTGACGAGGGAAATACGATCCCCTTTATCGCACGCTACCGCAAGGAAATGCACGGTACTCTTGATGACCAGACAATAAGAGCGGTCAGCGAAAGACTTGAATATCTGCGTGGACTTGATAAGCGCCGTGACGAGGTATACGGACTTATAGAAGCTCAGGAAAAAATGACGGATGAGATCTCAGCTGCTCTTGAAAAGGCGGAGACTCTTGCTGAGCTTGAGGATATATACCGTCCCTTCCGCCCGAAAAGAAAAACGAGAGCCTCTGTTGCAAAGGAAAAGGGACTTGAACCGCTTGCGGAGCTTATTTTTGCACAGGGCAGCGAGCAGCTTGAAAAGGAAGCCGAAAAATATATCGACCCTGAAAAGGGTGTTGAAACTGTTGAAGAAGCTATCGGCGGCGCAATGGATATCATTGCAGAAAACGTATCTGATAATGCAGAGATAAGAAAGCGTGTCAAAAATATAATAAGGCTGAATGCTTTTATCAGAACAAAGGCTGCTGATGCTGAAAAGGACAGTGTTTACAGGAATTACTATGATTACAGCGAGCCTGTTTCAAGGATCGCCGGTCACAGACTTCTTGCAATAAACAGGGGAGAAAAAGAGGGCTTTCTTAAAGTCGGACTTGATATTCCTGCCGAAAAATGTACGGATATTATAGAAAGACTTCTCATCACCGGAAAGGGAGAGCTTTCCGATAAGGTAAAGGAAGCCATTGCAGATGCATATACAAGACTTATTTTCCCGTCTGTTGAAAATGAGATCAGAAACGAAATGACTGAAAAGGCTGACGAACAGGCGATCGGACTTTTTGCACTGAATCTGCGCAACCTGCTTATGCAGCCGCCGGTCAAGGGTCATACAGCAATCGGTCTTGACCCCGGATATCGTACAGGCTGCAAGCTTGCGGTCGTTGACAAAACAGGCAGGGTGCTTGATACGGCAGTGATCTATCCCACCCACAGCAAGGCGCAGATTGAAAAATCAAAGACTACCCTTAAAAACATGATACATAAATATCACGCAGGAATAATAGCCATTGGAAACGGTACGGCGTCAAAGGAAACGGAAATGTTTACCGCTGAATGTTTAGGAGAGATAGATGATAAGGTCTCCTATATGGTAGTAAGCGAAGCAGGTGCATCGGTGTATTCGGCTTCAAAGCTTGCGGCTGCGGAAATGCCGGAGCTTGACCTGACACTGAGAAGTGCTGTGTCCATCGCAAGGAGACTTCAGGATCCGCTGGCAGAGCTTGTAAAGATCGAGCCAAAGGCTATCGGAGTCGGTCAGTATCAGCATGATATGCCGCAGAAAAGACTCAGCGAAGCACTTGACGGCGTTGTGGAGGACTGTGTAAATACTGTGGGCGCAGACCTGAATACTGCCTCACCTGCCCTGCTCTCAAGGGTCGCAGGCATCAGCAAGACTGTTTCCGGAAATATTGTGGCATATCGTGAGGAAAACGGGGCGTTCAGGTCAAGAAATGAGCTTAAAAAGGTATCAAAGCTTGGTCCGAAGGCATTCGAGCAGTGTGCAGGCTTCCTCCGGGTCGCAGAAAGCAGCGAGCCGCTTGATAATACAGCGGTGCATCCGGAATCATATGCGGCAGCGAAAAAGCTTCTTGAGCTTTGCGGATTTACAAGTGATGATATCAGAGAGGGCAGATTGGGAGAGCTTGAAGCAAAGGTGCGCAGTATGGGACTGGCAGATACAGCGGAAAAGGTCGGCGTCGGCGTGCCTACCCTTGAGGATATGGTGAAGGAGCTTACAAAGCCCGGCAGAGACCCCCGTGACGAGCTTCCGCCGCCGCTTCTGAGAACAGATGTGCTTGACATCAAGGATCTTAAAGAAGGCATGGAGATAATGGGAACGGTCCGCAATGTAATAGACTTTGGTGCGTTTGTTGATATCGGAGTTCATCAGGACGGACTTGTACATATTTCCCAGATAAGCGAAAAAAGAATAAAGCACCCGTCAGATGTTCTGAGTGTGGGGGATGTTATAAAGGTACGTGTTCTGTCGGTTGACGCTGACAAGGGCAGGATATCCCTGAGCATGAAAAACGTCTGACATACCGGATGTGATTATTATAAGAACGGAGGTCAGAAAATGAAAATGAAAAACACGATTAAATATACGATTTCTGCTGCAATGGCAGTCACTCTGGTGTCGTCAGGCATGGCACTGGCAGCAGTCAATGAAACACAGGTATCTGCTGCCGGAAGCTCAGATGTGGTTGTCTACAACCTTAATAATACTGATACCTTCAGGAGCAGAACAGAAAAAAGCGTTGCACAAAAATACTTTGAAGCCAAGGGTAAGGGCAAAACATATAATGATTATAATGAAAAGTCGTATTATAGTGTTCAGGCTTCTGTAAAAGCACCCTATAACGAGGGAAAGCTGACGAATGATACATTACTTGCAATGCAGTCCATGACAGATTATTACCGCTGGCTTGTGGGAGTCGAGCCTTTGAAGAAAAAGTGCGTTCAGAGCCCTTCTTTGCAGTATCAGGCACTTGACAGGAACTTTGAATTCAACCATGATATTTCATATTCAAGCAAGCCGGCTGATATGAGCAAGGAGCTGTGGGACAAGGGCTATGAATGCAGACATAATATACTTGCATGGAATTATACTCCGCAGGGTGCGATTACAGGCTGGATGAATGAGGGCTACAATAAGTATTATAATGCATGGGATACACTTGGTCACAGATTTGCACTTATTGAACCTGAGATCTCAGAAGTGCAGTTCGGATATGTGGGAAATATAGCTGTCGGAGTGTGCAGCGGCTATGATAACGGTTCCCAGAAAGAAATCATTTCAGCATTTCCAAGCCCGGGGTATTTCCCGTCAACCCTGATCGAACCGGAATCAAGCTGCTGGAACGTGATACTTGATACTGAACAGGTAACTGCCGATGAGGAAAAAACAAGTGTAAAGGTGACTGATCTCTCAACAAAGAAAAGCTACGTCTGCACAGAAGATAATAATAAGCTGAGTGCATCATACGGCATGGTTGCATTCGTACAGCCGGACAGAGAAACAAATAATTATATGTATACTCACAATTACCTTGTGGAGATAACAGGTCTGAATACTCCGTCAGGAAAGACTGCAAAGGTCGAATACACCGTAAAATTCTTTGACCTGAACAAATATGAGCCTAAGGATATAAAGCTGAGCAAGACCGCACTTTCTCTGGGAAAGGATGAAGCTGTAAGGCTCAGTGCAACTGTAAGTCCGTCGACAACGATCGATAAAAGCGTTTCATGGCGTACATCTGATTCAAAGATACTCAGGGTGGACAGCAGCGGAAATGTCAGGGCAGTCGGCACAGGCACAGCATGGATAACAGCCCGTACATCAAACGGAATTGAAAGCTCCTGCAGGATAACCGTAAAAAACGCTCCGAAAAAGATCACTCTGACAAAGGGTATCGTAACGATCGGTGCAGGAGAAAAGTTTACCGTCGGTTCAGGCGTGGATAACGGTGCAGCCTGCTCAAAGAGGACATACCGCACGAGCAACAGCAGTATTGTAAAAATGACAAGAACTGACTGGGTCGGCGATTTTGTAGGAGTAAAGCCGGGAGTCGCATATGTGACTGTCAGATCGTATAACGGTAAGGAGTCCACCTGCAAGGTGACTGTCAAGGCTGCGCCCCAGTGGGTGAAAATGAGCAGATCGGCAGTTACACTTAAAGTCGGTCAGACGGCAAGCCTGAGCGCTGTTGTTCCTGACGGCAGCGGCTGTGCAGCACGTACCTTCAGCTCATCAAACGGCAATATCGTAAAGATGACCAAGACAAACTGGACAGGAAGCTTCAGGGCTGTCAAAAAAGGAACTGCCTATGTGACAGTTAAAACCTACAACGGAAAAACCGCAAGCTGCAAGGTGACTGTAATATAAAAAAGGCATAAATCAAGCTGCCGCACAAGCGTTTTTAAAGACGCTGTGCGGCAGCTGTTTTTAGATATTATCCCAAATTTAAAGTTTCGCCCGCCTTTTCAAAGGCGGCGGGGTCCATGGGGTGCGGGGCCCAAAGGAAGTGCCCTCCGGGGTGCAGAAGCACCGACCGAGTCGGCAGACGAGACCAGAGCCCCTGGTCGCCGACCGCAGTCGGCGAAATCTCCTGAATCCAATCCCTCGGCAAGGGGTGAAAGAAGCTGACTTGCTGCCGTAAGGCAGCAAACTATAAAACTATATGGACAGCATTGCGGACAAGCAGCTCCCTTTAAATCTTATCTGTAATGGCAGTGTAAAGCTCCGGACGGCGGTCACGGAAAAGTCCCCAGCTGAAACGCGTTTCGTGTATCTTGTCAAGATCAAATTCCGCCGTAATTACACATTCGCTTTCCCTGTCTGCTTCTTCAAGGAGTCCGCCTGTTTCGTCCGTTATAAAGGATGAGCCGTAGAAGGTCAGCGATGAAGCCTGCCTGTTATTGTCCTCATCGGGAGTGACGATCTCCGTTCCCACACGGTTCGCTGCGATCACGGGGATGATATTTGCTGCCGAATGACCCTGCATACATCTTCTCCAGTGCGGCATACTGTCAACCTCAAGTATCGGCTCAGAGCCGATAGCGGTGGGGTAGAAAATCAGCTCCGCACCCATGAGTGCCATACATCTGGCAGCCTCCGGGAACCACTGATCCCAGCATATGCCTACACCAAGCTTTCCGAATTTTGTATCCCATACCCTGAAGCCGGTGTTTCCGGGAGTGAAATAAAACTTTTCCTGATAGAAATGATCGTCCGGGATATGCGATTTTCTGTATACTCCGAGCAAGGCGCCGTCGGCATCTATCATTGCGACAGAATTGTAGATCGAATTGATATGCTTTTCATAAAAGCTTATCGGCAGAACTACTCCAAGCTCCTTTGCGACTGAACTGAAATGCTTTACAGCTTCGTTTTCTTCGGTTTCACGGGCAAGTGAATAATAGCTGTAATTTCTTTCCTGACAAAAATACAGATTTTCAAAAAGCTCCGGCAGAAGTATGATATTGCAGCCGCTTTTTGCCGCAGCACGTACAAGCTTTTCAGCGTTATTTATATTTTCCTGCACATCAGACGTCATTGACATCTGTACTGCGCCCACTTTGACATTTCTCAATTATACTCACTCCGATCAGATTATTATCTTAAACTTCCCACTTGATATTATACTGTCGAAATAGTCGGCTTATTATCAGGCGTTTTCTTTTCGCCGCCCGCCTCCGGCGGTCGGCGAAAAGAAAACAACCAAAGTTGTTGAAAGTACGATTAATACTTGGATTGAACAGTAAAATGGTATGGGAAGTTTAAGTTATCCTGAATCCGTGAAATTGAATTAAATCTTTTTTTAAACCTTCCGGGTTTTCATTTCAGCCAGGCGGCAGGCGTGCGCAGCACGCCTGCCGCCGTC
>CACWVH010000161.1:0-4965 GCA_902764235.1 uncultured Ruminococcus sp. | reverse complement strand
CTTATGGGTGAACAACTTAAAAACCTGAAATGCATAAAACAACGCATTATCTCTGGGTTTTTCAGAACAATCAATAATGAGTTTCACGGATTCAGGGTTATTATAATATACCCTCATATAATGGTGTCATTTTTCAAACTCAGGTATCTGCTGTGTAATGCAGTGGATATTTCCGCCGCCGATAAGTATATCTCTTGCATATATCCCGACTACCTCCCTTGTGGGGAAAAGTCCGCTGAGGATATCAACAGCCCTGCTGTCGTTTTCATCCCCGAACTGCGGAACGATCACAGCTTTGTTTGCAATATAGAAATTGACATAGGATGCCGCAAGACGCTCTCCGGGAGTCCTTGTCGGCTCACCGTCCATATTGTCAAGTCCCTCACATTCATCGTCTGTTATATGAACAGGCTTCGGCAGCGGCAGCTTGTGCACCCTGATCCTGCGTCCCTTTGCGTCTGTCGAGCCTTCAAGGATATCAAGACATTCCTTTGATATCTTATACTGCGGATCGTTTTTATCGTCCGTCCATGCAAGCACGACCTCACCGGGGGAAGTAAAGGTGCAGATATTATCTATATGACCGTTTGTTTCGTCGTTGTATATCCCTCGTCTGAGCCAGATCACCTTGCTGACGCCAAGGGTGCTGCAAAGCTTCTGTTCGATCCCCTGCTTTGACATACCGGGATTTCTGCCCCTGCCCAGAAGACATTCCTCTGTTGTCAGCAGAGTGCCCTCTCCGTCCGTATGTATCGAGCCGCCCTCAAGGATAAAGCTGCGGCAGTCGTAGCAGTCCTTTTCAAGAAGATCACAAAGCTTTCTTGCCATTTTATTGTCCTTGTCCCATGGGAAATACAGCCCGTCGTAAAGACCGCCCCATGCGTTGAAGCCCCAGTCAATTCCTCGCAGCTCAGAGCCGTTTGTGACAAAGGTCGGCGCAACATCTCTTGCCCAGCTGTCATCGCTGCTCATTTCCACAACTCTGACTCTGTCCGGAAGAAGCCTGCGAGCTTCGTCATAATCCTCATATCTTGCGCAGACTATGACCTTTTCCGATGAAGAAATCAGCTCAATAAGCCTTGCAAATGCCCTGCGTGCGGCATAAGCGCCGTTTTGCCATGAATCCCTGCGGTGCGGCCAGATAAGTATACAGCCGTAATGCTGTGAAAATTCGGCAGGCATATAAAAGCCGTCAGCCGAGGGAGAGGTGTTCAGTATTTTCATATGTTCAGTCCTTTTTTATCTTTGATTATACAGTATACAGGCAGTCAGATAAGCTTATAATCTGCATGATAAGTTTTTGGGTATTTATTTTTTAGGAGTCATATATCTTGCAATAGCAAGACGCTGACAGTCATTGACGAGGTTTTCAATGTGAGCCACAACGGTTTCGGGGCTGTCCTTCATACCCTTCTGCACCCATGCGACCATAGTTCCTATCATTCCATATGAGAAGAATTCAGCTATGAACTGCTTGTCATCCTCAGCAACATAATAATTACCGGAAACATGATCTATAACCGAAGAAAAGACATTTGTACCGACTGTATGCATATAGCTTTTGAATTCCTCACCGTAATAGGTTTTCAGAGCGTTCGTATAGAATTTTGAATTTGTATAGATCAGTCTGAGCATATCACAAAGCTTGCTGCTCCAGTTGTCAAAGCTCAGACCTTCCATGAACGGAGTGATAGCTTCATTATAGAATATCCAGTTGAGAAGCTCATATTTATCACGGAAGTGATAGTAAAATGTCTGTCTGTTAAGACCGCATTCTGTGGTGATATCCGAGATTGTAATCTTTTCAAAAGCTTTTTTGCACATCAGCTTTTTAAAAACATCTGCTATTGATAATTTAGTGATAGTTGAATCTGTCATTTTTTCCTCCGAAGAACAAGCCGGGTAAGGCTGCTGAAATGATTAAAAAAGCTGACATATGACCGGTCTGTCATCAAAGCAGCAAAAACAATACCCGTCTCTGACCCATTAATGATATTACACTGATTATATCACATCACTCCCCCTAATTCAACCGCCGCCGCCAGCGGCGCCGGCGTGCCGCCGGAGTCGCGACGCGCTATCGCTTCCGCTTTTATTCCCGCGGCTCTGATTTCTTCTGACCAAAACTTTTATGTCAGTTGATTATAGCTCCTTCAAAACTCCCAGAAAAATTTTACACCAACGCCAGCGTGATGCGCCCGGAGGAAGTCCCCTTGGGGTGCTGGACCCTTGATTCACGGCTTAGACAGTCTGAAAATGTTTTACTCGGGCACCGCCGGACTTTTTCAGACTGAACTGTATCAGAATTATTATCCAAAACTGATTGCCAAATATAATTTTACACATAAGGCGGTGTGCCTCCGTTGTCAATTTCGCAGGGGCGCGGAAACGCTCACTTTGTTCGCTCAAATAATAAAGAATAGTGAAAAAATAATAATATTTGTGTACCGCTGCTTCACTGTTAAATCAAAAGTAAATGGCGGAACGCAAATTTTAGAATCACCGTAACTAAGTTGCTCCCGCTCACACAAAACTAACCGCCGCTACGAAAGTAAGCGAGCACGCCGCAGGCAGCGCAGCGTATCGAGCGAGTGCAGTAAGCGAGCACGCACACCGCAGGCGGTGGGCAGCGCAGCGGGGGACAGGGTAAGGTTCAAAAGAGGAGAACCTTAAGGGGAGGGGCAGCGCCCCTCCTCTTATGGGTCTTCTCTTTTGCCGCGTCCGCATCCTGCGGACGCCTGCGAAGAAAGCGGAGGTACGTAAGAATCAGAAACAGCGTAACAAAGTCGCTCACAGAAACGACCACTTCGTTCGCTCAAACGGCGGCAGGCGTGCTGCGCACGCCTGCCGCCTGGCTGAAATGAAAACCCGGAAGGTTTAAAAAAAGATTTAATTCAATTTCACGGATTCAGGGTATAGCAAGAACCTGTAAGAAGGATAATAAACCTGCCGCTGATGCTTCGACATATTATAGCCTCTCATAGGCTCCGCTCTGTGTTCAGAATTTTCCGGGTTTATTCTCATAGCTCTGAATTATTCTGTGCTGTGCTGTCATTCCGGCGGTCTATAATAAAGCGCATAAAAAAGCCATTTTATACCCAAAGTTATATTTTGACAAGTTTAAAAGAAAATTTGTCAAGAATACTTGACATCTTATAAACTATGTGTTATTATAATAATCACAGAGCAGGTACCAATGTAATGACGGCGCCGGCTCGGTTTTCCGGAGGTTGTTCTATGGATAAGAAGGAAATTCTTGAACAGAATAAAAAGAAAAACCGCAACGGACTTGATGAAAGAGAACAAAAAATCTATAATGTTTCCTTTGGTCTTGGTGCAGTAGTTGTTGGTATTCTTTGTCTTGTTTTCAGTATATTCAGAGCGATCCATTTTCAGCCATTCTATGAATTTGTCGCTATCATAACTGCGTATCTTTGCACGACCTTTTTTTATCAGTTTAAAAACATAAGGCGTATCCCCTATCTTGTAGCAGGAATTGCAACAGCAGCTGCAGCCTTTGGCTGTATGATACTGTTCTTTATGGTGTAAAGCGATGAATGAGATAACTTTCCACAACAAACTCCGTATTGCCCGGGCTGAGAAACGTATTTCTCAGGGTGATCTTGCCGAAATGGTGGGTGTTTCCAGGCAGACGATCAGTTCGATCGAAAATAATCAGTTTTGCCCCAGTGCAAAGCTTGCGCTGCTGCTATGCATTGCGCTTGACAAAAAATTTGAAGAGCTTTTCTTCTTTGAATGATTCAGTTTATAAGTTTTTATCTTCATATACATTCCTCCTAAAAAAGCGGAGAACCCCCGACCAGACGGAAATGGTCGGGGGTTTTTCGTTGTAATTGACTTTCAAAAAGTGAATCTGACTAAAAGCCATATATCGTATCACATATTTGAAGCGATCATTGTCATATCGTTCTGAAGCTGCTTCGGGAAATCAGACTGCTTGATAATGCCGATTATCGCTGTAATAAACGGGATAAGGCATAAGAACCAGCCCACAACAAGGCCAACGATCTTTCCTGTCCATTCAGCATCTGTAAAGCTTACAGAAAGAGCATTACCGTTGAACATGATATTTGCCTTCAGACCAATTCCAAGTCCGAGAAGCGTATTTATCCCGCCTGTATTTTTATCAAACGAGATCTGTGCATTTCCGGGACCGAACATTGCAACATTAACTACAAAGCCCTGTGTCTGATAAAACTGAGCAACATTCTGGCAGTACATACCAAGATCAAAGCCATTTCTGACATTCAAAACAAAACCGTTTGCCATTATCTTCACCTCAAAAAATCATTTTATATATCCACACTGCCGTAAGCAGCACAACAGTCACGATCCCGACAACAAGCTCAGCTTTTTTGTTTATACGAAGCCGAGGGAAAAAATACATGAGAAAAACATATATTGTTTCAGCCCCTAAAAGCCAGAACAGAGGGTGAGCCTGCGCCGCACCTGCAAAATCAAGGCAAAGTGCCTTTGCAAAAGCCCTTTTCAGTCCGCATCCGGGACAAACCGCATGAAAAATAAGTCTGACCGGACAGTGATAAACAAAGACTATGAACAGTATGAAACAAACAGCAGAAAAAATTTTCAGAGCATATTTTTTCCATACCTTATCCATTTTTGCCTCCGGATCTGATCGTTAGGTTATCGGACTACATTCTATAATAGCACATTTGTCAGTCTTATTCAACTGTCCTTATTGAAATAATAATTTCAGATACTTGAATATACCTGAAAACAATGATATAATAGCAATTAAAACAATAATTTCAGTGATGTTATGATGATTTTTTATAATATTACAAATCAAAGAGGGGTGCTTAAAGTGAAAAATAAAATAATGAAACGTGCAGGCTCTGTCGTACTTGCGCTTTCAATGCTTGCAGGAGGTGCGGCAGCCATGCTGCCTGTGACCGCAGAAAGCAGTATTGAGGTAAGAGCTGC
>CACWVH010000160.1 GCA_902764235.1 uncultured Ruminococcus sp. | reverse complement strand
GGGGGCGAACGGAAAGCCCCCGCATTTCGCTCCAAATGCAGGAAAAATGTAAGAAAAAAGGTTGAATAATATTTCTTTCTGAGAAAGTTGATTTCCGTGCCGGCGCCGCCGGCGACGTTGACAATGGGGGAAGGGTTGTTGTATAATCATAACAGAAATATATTAACAGGAGGAGATCGAAATGAATATTTTTAATACATCAGGTTTGCTTAAAAAAATATTGTCGCTGGCGTTGGCTTTGACTGTTATAGGCGGCACTTTTGCAGGTGCTGCTTATTTTTGCAGTGATGATATCGCTCTTTCTGCAAGCGCAGCGTCGTCACCTACGGGAATAAAGCTGAATGCTCCGTCAATTGTAATCGGTATAGGGGAAAGCTATCAGCTGAAAGCAACTGTGTCACCGTCAGCAGCAAAGGATAAGCTCACCTGGTCAAGCTCGGATAAAAATAAGGTCACTGTTACATCCGGTGGTCTTGTAAAGGCTAATAATACAGGAAACGCTGTTATAACAGTCAGGACCTCAAACGGTAAATCTGCTTCGTGCAATGTTATAATCAAATCAGCGCCGTCGTCTGTGGGAATATCCAAAACTACGCTTTCGCTGGGAGTCGGAGAAATATATACCCTCAGCGCTGTTCTCGCAAACGGCACTGCCTCAGATAAAAAGGTTTTCCGTACAAGCAACAGCAGTGTGGTGAAAATGCTGACTACAAACCGTATAGGTCAGATAAAGGCTTTGAAGGAAGGTACAGCAGCAGTCACTGTATCGACCTATAACAATAAGCAGGCAAGCTGTAGGATCACAGTAAAAAAAGCTCCTTCTTCTGTCAGCGTTACGAAGAAAACTCTTGAGCTGCGTGTGGGTGACAGCTATACCCTCGGGTCCTCTGTACCGAACGGCTCCGCTTCGTCAAAACGCACGTACCGTACAAGCAACTCCTCAATTATCAAAATGCTGAGGACTGACTGGGCAGGACAGTTCAAGGCAATTAAGCCCGGCGTTGCGTGGGTAACTGTACGCACATATAACGGCAAGGAAGCAAGCTGTAAGATAAAGGTACTTGAAAAGCCTGTATATTCAAACAAGATACAGAATTATAACGGTAAGGTATACTATACGACGGAATTTATGTATAAGGGCTTGTCAGGAAAGCTCAATATGTCGGCGCTCGGCAAAAATTATACGGCGCTTACAAATTCGCTTGCAAAGAAGAAGATAAATATAGATTCTTTCATTATCTATAAGGGTATTCTGTATTTAAAGGATCAGACAAGCGGTTCGAGCGGAAATAATAATCCGTCTAAGATATATAAATGCAATATGGACGGCAGCAGACTTAAAAAGATAGCAGAAAATGCGGAATCTGTATTCAAGATAGATAACGGAAGGCTTATCTATAATAAGTACGGAGCGAAAAAATCATTCAGCTATGATATATCAACAGGAAAAACCACCTCTCTTTCCGGCAGCAGACAGACTATTCCGGAATATGAGATACTCAGATATGACGGAAGATGGGGAGTTACAGGCGGCTCTAACTTCAACGGATATATTTTCTATAAAGAAAAGAGTCGGCTTTCAAAAACCGGCAAGAATATTATTTTTTACGCGAAGAACGGCTCAACCGGTAAGGTTATAAAAATAGGAGAAGGCTATACGCCGCAGTATTTATGATCTGTTGAAAACCTGAATCTGTGAAACTCATTTTTGGCTGCTCTGAAAATTCCGGAGATGATGTGTAGTTTTATGCATTTCAGGCTATTTGGTTGTTCACCCATTAGGTGCAGCTTATCCCGCCCATCCCCCCGTCCCCCTTCCCAATGGGAAGGGGGAGATATTCAGGGACGGCGGCAGGCGGCGGATTGCCGCCGCCTGGAAAGAATAAATACCGGTAAGCTTACAACTGACTTCACGGATTCGGGTGTAAAAAACAGTAAAGGGTATGTAATTCGTCATCGCTGCATACCCTGAACAGATCAAAAACCGGTAGTATTTTCAAAATACCTTACATCAGCTTAACGGATTAAGATTAATGGATAAAGGCATTGGGATTATTACAGCCGGTCAGGAAAGGAGGATATTGTGAACAGGATATTCAGAAAAACAGTCACTGCTATACTTTCGGCAGCTGTTATTATCGGTTCGGCAGCTGCTGTGCTGACCCGGAATGTGTACAGCGGAACCTCTGAATCGTCCGCTCTGAAGCTCAGCAGCAGCGCAATGTCACTCGGAAAGGGTGAAAGTGTTAAGCTTACTGCAAATCAGAGTGTGAAATGGCGGACATCTTCGTCAAAGATACTGACGGTGGATCAGAAGGGCAATGTCACTGCTATCGGCACAGGAACAGCATGGATAACGGTTAAAAACAGCAGCTCAGCTGAAAGCTCGTGTAGAATAACTGTGAAAAATGCGCCCTCCTCAGTCGGGTTATCAAAAACAATTCTTACACTGGGTATCGGAGAAACATATACATTAAGCTCCATAATACCTGACGGAAGCGCCTGCGCTAAAAGAACCTTCCGCACAAGCAACAGCAGTACAGTAAAGATGACAAAAACCAACTGGACGGGCAGCTTCAAGGCAATTAAGACCGGTGTTGCATGGGTAACTGTCCAAACCTATAACGGTAAGGAAAAGTCATGCAGGATAACTGTGAAGAAGGCTCCGGACAGCGTCAGCATCTCTAAGAAGAGCATGTCAGACGCCGGCTGTGCAACAAGAACCTTCCGCTCAAGCAACAGCAATGTTATAAAAATGACAAAGACAAACTGGACAGGCAGCTTCAGGGCTGTCGGTGCAGGCACAGCATGGGTGACAGTCCGGACCTATAATGGCAAGGAAGCAAGCTGTAAGATCGTTGTTCCGGCTGTTCCGGCAACCACTGTAAGGGTTAATAAAACGTCAGCAGCTATGCTTCAGGGAAAAACACTTACCCTTACGGCTGCTGCCAGTCCTTCAAATACAACTGATAAGATCTCATGGACGAGCAGTAACAACAAAGTTGCAACTGTATCGAACGGGGTCGTCAGGACTGTTTCTCCGGGTAAAGTAAGGATCACCGCAAAATCAGACAGCGGAAAGTCTGGTTACTGCATGGTGACTGTAGGAAAGAATCCTGCCTCAGAATCTGACGCAATGGGTAAAACCAAGGTAGGTGCTGTGCCGTACACGATTTCAGAATCAAGTGGTTACTATAAGCCTGACGGTACTTTCACAGATGCAGATGATTATGCCTGCGGCTATGCTACGGTCAGTGTGAATGAGGGTGATGTATTCCTCTATAAGGGCAGAGGTACCGGAAATGCAGTTTCGGTTATATTTTATGACAGCAGTGATAAGATTGTTGAAACAAAGCAGTTTGATGAAACAAGATACCATGAAATAATCATTCCGGGCGGCGTGACCAAGGCTTTTTTCACTTCCGGCATGGATCTGAAAACAGCAGCAAGACTGACATTTGAGCTGCATTACAACGGCTCGATAAAAAAGTCTGAGGATTCAGACAGCAGCTATACATTAAAAACGGCAGACAGGCTTTCTGCTTGTATGACACTTGGTCAGGCTGAACACATCAGAAAACTTGACAGAGCTGTTGTATGCATAGGCTTTGACGACTATAACCTTGACTGCCTGGAAGGTGTACAGTATCTGAATAGTCAGAATCTGAAATCCTATTTAGCTCTGATCCCTGACAATGTTACGGATGACTGGAATATGGCTCATGTCTGTTATGATAATGGCGGAGAAATAGCAGCTCACAGCCGCATAACGCTTACAGCCTCAAATCAGACTACTGAGCTGATGAACGAAAAGTTTATAAAATTACCCTCAATAATAAGAGAAAACGGCTTTCCTGTTTACGGTATTATCAGGGCAGGCGGCACTGATGTGGGCACAGAAAGCAGAGTGCTCGATGAATTTTATTGCAGAGCCGCAGGGCTGAAATATTCAGATTACTATGGAACAGTTAATCCTTATCGTCTGACCCGTGAAAACATGACGCATAAAACGCTTGCAGAGTGGCAAAAATACTTTGATGATCTTGTCACAAATAAAGAATATGTGATCCTGTATTGCCACCATCTGGACGGAAGTGAAAAAAATGCGTATAAAAACGGTTTCACTTTCAGTGACTTTAAGAATATTGTCAGTGAAATTAAGAAAAGAAACATTGACGTAATGACAATAAATGAATTTTCTGACAGATATATATACGGAACATCAGACTGATCTGCCGTATTTCTGACAGGTATAACCTTTTGTCCTTGGAGAGGGACTTTAAACACTACTACTTTATATGCAAGGATGGTATTTATGAAGAGGTTTTTCAGAAGGACTCTCACGGCTGTGCTTTCGGCAGCTGTGATTATCGGCTCGGCAGCTGTCGTACTGCCGCAGACTGCCGACAGTGGAATTTTGGCTTCGGCGGCGTCTGTCCTGAAGCTCAGCAGCAGCGCAATGTCGCTCGGAAAGGGCGAAAGCGTTAAGCTTACTGCAAACCAGAGCGTGAAATGGCGGACATCTTCGTCAAAGATACTGACGGTGGATCAGAAGGGCAATGTAAAGGCTGTCGGAAACGGTACAGCATGGATAACCGCTAAAAATAACAGCGGAACGGAGAGCTCATGCAGGATAACCGTGAAAAATGCGCCTTCCTCAGTAGGAATATCAAAAACAAGCCTTATACACTGGGTGTTGGCGAAACCTATACATTAAGCTCTGCTATACCTTCCGGAAGCGCCAGCGCTAAAAGAACCTTCCGCACAAGCAACAGCAGTATAGTAAAAATGACAAAAACCAACTGGACAGGCAGCTTCAGGGCAGTGAAGCCCGGCGTTGCGTGGGTGACGGTGCGAACCTATAACGGTAAGGAAAAGTCATGCAGGATAACTGTAAAGAAGGCTCCGGGCAGCGTCAGCATCTCAAAGAAGAGCATGACTCTCGTTTCGGGAAAATCAGCAACTCTGAGCGCTTCTGTTGCGTCAGACGCCGGTCAGACGCCGGCTGTGCAACAAGAACCTTCCGCTCAAGCAACAGCAATGTTATAAAAATGACAAAGACAAACTGGACAGGCAGCTTCAGGGCTGTCGGCGCAGGCACAGCATGGGTGACAGTCCGTACCTATAATGGCAAGGAAGCAAGCTGCAAGATCGTTGTTCCGGCTGTTCCGGCAACCAACGTAAAGGTGAATAAAACGTCAGCAGCTATGCTCCAGGGAAAAACACTTACCCTTAAGGCTGCTGTCAGTCCTTTAAATACAACTGATAAGATATCATGGACGAGCAGTAACAATGGAGTTGCAACTGTATCAAACGGAGTTGTCAGGGCTGTTGCTCCGGGAAAAGCAAAGATCATCGCAAAATCAGGCAGCGGAAAGCTTGATTACTGCATGGTAACTGTAAGAAAAAATACCGGCTTTACAAACCTTGAGGATAGGATGAATAATAAAAATGACGGCAAAGACAACGCCGGTGATCCTTATATAAAAGGCGGCACGCTTGATGAAAACGAATTTGCTGCTTATTTAACTGCCGCACTGGATAATGATAATGTTCTTCCGTCTGACTATAATGGCGGATCATTGGTTCAGATCAAATATGCGAAAAATGAGGATAAGATACAGTTTATGTATGCTGATCTTACAAAGGATCTTGTAGGCACCAAAACGATCGCTTTTGAGGTGGATTTCAATAATACATATACTATCAAGCCTATGTACACCATTATAGGAACAGGCGATGAAAATATTCCGGTTATTGCAATGACATCACAGATAAGCGCAAAGAACTATAAAAAGGGAATGACTCTTCCGTTTACGCTTTATCAGATGGATTATTATAATATAAGCAATGCTATGAAAGCTGAAAATGAAAAGTCAGCTAATCAGGAGCTTGGTGTGGCTATGAAGGCATGGGATCAGCTGCTTGCAAAGAAGTACGGCATCCATCTGAAGGATATCGGATTTGATAAATATTCCTGATGAAAATTAAAAACTGAATAATAAAACTATTATTTCAGACCTTTGTTGTGCATTTTGCTGTCAAGGGTCTGGAATTTTTTATAAAAAATTATACAGAATTAAATATATGACCGTGAATGTGCTTTATGGGAAGTTACAGAAAGCCAGGATCTGATATAATATTACAGGAAACGAGAAAATAAACACCGGAGACAAAAATATCCGGATCCGGAATCAAAAACTGCATATTAATGTATATATGCATAGATATGCATACAGGAATTATTTTTCTGAATCAGAGAATGTATCGTTTTTTTACTAAAAAAAGCCATTACATGATAGCCTGATATCTATCCTCGGAAGATGAGCTCCCGGATGAAAATAATTACTGTCAGGAATCAAAAAATCAGCAGATAATCAGCATTTTTATTATTATTCTTTATAATAATTCTAAAAATAAATATTTGAGGGTATTAAAGAAAGTTTACATAATATTCATATATTATTCATATATTTTATACTTGCATTATTATGAATAATTTAAACATCTGAGAAAAAATTATATAATATTTATACAAAATATACATGGGTGACTCAAAGATGTATAGGATCGGATATGTTTTTTTGTTGAAAAATAACGTATTTCTAAATATTTTGTCTAACTTTCAACGGCATTATTTTAGCAATATGACAATTGTTATTTTTTTGTTGATATTCTATAATCGTAATGGCAAAAATTTTATTAGTGAGGTGTAATCAATGAGATTGCGTAAACAAGCACTCGGAAATCGTAACCTAATTGGAGTAAGAGTCGAGGAGATCCGCAAGAAAAAGGGAATGAAGCAAAAAGAGTTGCTTGCACAGCTTCAGGTCAGGGGCGTAGATATGAATGCATCCGGCTTGTCTAAGCTTGAGGGTCAGATCAGGTATGTAACAGATATAGAGCTTGTTGCCCTTGCTGATATACTTGAGGTTTCTGTCGACAAGCTTCTTGGCAGAGAGAAACACTAAGGAAACGCTGAATAAAAATGACATACGGGTTTTTACAAAGTTAAAGGGTGCTTTTGCGTGTTTTTGCCCACCTCTGAGCCTTTTTAATGATAATTCAGTGATAACCTGACTGTCTGAAATCAAAGGAAAGTATGTCTCCCCGTGGTTTTCACGGGGAGATTTTCCTTATTATGATATTTTTTTAAAAAAACTATTGCAATTGCAGTACAGAGGTGCTATAATATTTTCAAAGAGATAATATCAAACAGATACTAACAAATTCCGGGCAGGGGGCTGATGAAAAATGAAGAATCTGAATTGTAAAAACTGCGGCGCTGTAATGCTGCTTGACAGCTCGGCAATGACGGCATACTGCCGCTTCTGCGGTACAAAGCATATGCTCAGCAGGGAGGATACGGATTATTTCAGCGATTACTATTCAACGCTCAGCGATCTTATCGGCTCAGGCAATAATGCTGAGGAGAGAAAGAAAATAGCTGAAAAAGTCTGGGAAATGGCTGAGGAAAAGGTTTTTGAATGCCGGGACGGAACGGAAATCGAAATCAGATATATGCACATGGAGTGTATTGACGGGGTAAAGATCTATACTGCCAGAAGAAACATTGTTTTTCATTTCAAAGCAGGGGAACAGGAAAAGGCAGAACGCTTCAGAAAGAATGTATCTCTGATCGATTACCCCAGTGCAGATACAAAGCACCTTTCAAATTTTTTCCCGAATATTGTAGGAGGCTTTTCCCTTGCAGACGGCAGCAGCCTTCTTGTGATTTCAAAGGACGAGGACGAATATCCTCTATGCCTGTTTCCGGGGCTTGGCGGAAGGCATACAGCATGGATAATAAGCAGGATGGAAAATCTCTGCTGTGTGCTTGAATATAACGGAATAGTACACCCACTTATCAATCCTTCAACGCTGTACATCAATCCCTATCTCCATCAGGCAAATCTTTACAGCGGCTGGTGGCTTGCGGGAAGAAAAAACAGTATTTCCTCTGACGGACGCAGGGTTCTTGAAATGAGAGAAAATCTGCTGGGACTGAGGAATACGGCAGCAAATATCCTTGGCTTTGACAGATCATCGGATGCAGCGGAAAGCAAAGATATACCCGGGGCGCTTTCGGAATTTATACGCTCTTCTCCTTGTGGGGATGCATATGACGATTTTTCATACTGGGACGAAATGCTTGTCAGAGCATACGGTGAACGCCGGTTTATCGGACTTGAAACGGATGACGGGAAAATATACGGTGCGGATACGTAGGAGGTGACTGACTATGGGATACGGAAGCTATACGGCAAGTGACTGGGCAGCTCTGAAAAAAAGCAGGAAGCTGTCGGAGAAAAATACGGTGCATGAGGTTTTTGAAAGCAGCAGGGCAAATGACAGATACAGCGTGTACGGTCTTGAAGTCCGTGAAGCCAGAGACAGCTCTGATTCACCGCAGTCCGTGCCTGTGATAATAGGCTTTGATGTAACGTCCTCAATGGGATATCTTGCAAAGGAGCTGGCGGTCAATTCCATAAACAAAGCGGTCCGGTCATTGTATGACAAAGGAAAGCCCCGGTATCCTCAGGTTATGTGTGCGGCTTTGGGCGACTGCAAAAGCGACAGATTTCCGCTTCAGGTGACTCAGTTCGAGGCGGATATAAGGATCATAAGTCAGCTTACAGAGCTGTATCCTGAGGGTGGCGGAGGAGGAAACGACGGAGAATCCTACAATCTTCTGTGGTATTTTGCGGCAGCGCATACAAGCACGGATCATTTTGAAAAAAGAAAGAAAAAGGGTATTCTTATAACCATCGGAGATGATAAATGCCACAGCAGGCTCAGCGGCAGGGAAATATCATCTGTTTTCGGAGACAGGGGCTGTGAATACGGCTTTTCAAACGAGGAACTGCTCAGACTTGCAGAGCAGAAATATCATGTGTTCCATATCAATATAGAAAAGGGGGATAAGCATGATTATAATGTCCTTGAAATGTGGAAAAAGCTTATGCCCGGCAGGGTCACGGTTATAAGAAAAGAGGATATTGCCCGGATACACGGACTTATCGGTATGCTGATATCCATAGGCTCGGGAGAGAGTATCAGTAAGGCTATGGAGGGCATGGATCAGGAAATGGTGAAATGTCTGTCCAGATCGGCGGCAATGCTTGAGGTGCCGCCGGAAACCGTGAAAAAGACGATAAGCTTCTGAAAACAACGGGCATACGGTCAATTCAGGAATCGGATAATAGAATTTTATCAGCCGATTGTAAATTACAAAGCTGATTATCCGCACAAACAGAGGATTTTTGACTTTTACAATTACCTGAATCCGTGAAACTCATTATTGATTGTTCTGAAAAACCCAGAGATAATGCGTTGTTTTATGCATTTCAGGTTTTTAAGTTGTTCACCCATAACGGCGGCAGGCGTGCTGCGCACGCCTGCCGCCTGGCTGAAATGAAAACCCGGAAGGTTTAAAAAAAGATTTAATTCAATTTCACGGATTCAGGAATTAGCTAAGAATTTTATTCAAAGGAGGCATAAATATGGGTTACGGAAGTTACAAAGCAGCAGACTGGGCTAAGCTCAGAGCCAGCAGAGGTATCAATCAGAATTCAGGCGCAGGTGATATATTCAAAGGAAATCAGTTCAATGAAAAATATGATCCTCGCTTTATCAATATGAGGGAATCCTGTGACAGCAGCGATTCTCCCAGGTCAACGCCTGTCATACTTGGCTTTGATGTGACAGGCTCAATGGGATATCTTGCGGCAGAGATCGCAAAGAATTCCCTCAACAAGACCATCACGCAGATATATGATAAGCAGCCGGTAACAAATCCTCATGTCATGTGTGCGGCGTTTACAGGAGAGCATAGTAAGGGTGCTGTTCAGGCAACACAGTTTGAGGCGGATATCCGTGTTGTTGAACAGCTGCTTGAGCTGAAGGTGGGCTTCGGCTGGAACAGCTACAGCTATGATATGCTTGTATGGTATTTAGCAGCAAGGCACACAAGGATCGACAGCTTTGATAAAAGAGGTAAAAAGGGTTTCATTTTCTGTATCGGTGACGAAATTTGCCAGCCTGAGGGTTATATTCTCGGCAGCACTGAGATAGAAGCAATATTCAAGGATAAGACCAATAAAATGACAGCGGAGCAGATCTATAAGGAAGCCGCCGAAAAATATGAGATATTCCACATCATAACCGGCGATACAAGGGCGATACCGTCATGGAACGAATTCATGCCGGGAAGAGTCGCATATGTGAATGAAAGCAGGATAGAATATCTGTCCGAGGTAATAACATCCCTGATGCAGCTTGCCGGCGGCAGCACAAAGGAAAAGGTGATTTCTCAGTGGGAAAATGATGCGGCAATTGCCGTGGCAGAGGCAGTGGATACAATAAATCCGGTCGGTACAGAAGGAATAATAAATAAAATCAATGAACCTGTAAAGAATACTGAGCAAAGGGCGGATGAAGAGCCGCCGAAGAAGAAGAGCATTTTTGAAAGGCTGATGAGAAAATGAAGGTAAGGGCGGTTACAGGCAAAAATTTCGGTGACGAGGGCAAGGGTCTTGCGGTAAGCAGCTTTGCACAAAAGGCTGCCGGCAGCGGCAAAAGCTGTCTTGTGATACGTCATAACGGGGGAGCACAGGCAGGACATACAGTTGAAAATGAAAGAGGGAGATTTGTCTTTCATCAGCTTTCCTCCGGTTCACTATACGGTGCCGACACGCTGTGGAGCGAGACTTATCTTCCCGATCTGATAAAGCTGGGCGACGAGCTTTCAGAGCTTGAAAAAAGCTTTGGCGCAGAACCGGCAGTATATGCCTACGGCAGCTGCCGATGCACTTGCATACTTGATATAATACTGAATATGGCTGCTGAGTCCATGAGAGGCAGCAGCCGTCACGGAAGCTGCGGCATGGGGATAAACGAATGTATGCGCCGTTCGGAAAGCTTTCCCTTGTATCTTTCGGATATCTGCGGTATGACGGCAGATAAGCTTTTTTCAGAGCTTGAGCGTATCCGCCGTGAATATGTTCCTCTGCGTCTTGAAGAGCTTGGCATAAGCTTATCCGGGTCGGGAGATTACACAGAGCTTCTTGACGACAGGACTATTCTGATGAACACAGCGGAAATAATGTGCCGCAATGCTGAAAATATCAGGCTGATGAATAATGAAGCTCCCCTGAGCTATGACGAGATCATATTTGAGGGTGCGCAGGGCTTGCTGCTTGATTCGGAGTATGTAAAATTCGCGCCGCATCTGACAAATTCAAGAACAGGCTCATACAATCCCGTAAATTTTTGCAGGAGGCATCTTCCAGGTCAGAGCCTTGAGATCATCTATGTGACAAGAACATATGTCACCCGTCACGGAAACGGACCGTTGCCCTATGCAGGAGAATTTGATGCGGAAAGCCGGAATATAACTGACAGGACAAATATTCCCAACGACTGGCAGGGAACTCTGCGTTTTGCACCTCACGGTACAGCGGAGGAATTTCTTGAGCCGGTCATACAGGATATGAAAAATGCTGAGGGTACAGATTTTACTGCATCTCTCATGCTTACACACATTGATGAAACAGACGGCGAGGTAATATGCAGCGGCGGAAACATCAGAGCGGAGGTTTTTCTTGCACAGATAAATGAAAGAGGAATCTTTGACAGGATATACCGTTCAGCCTCACGCTTCGGTGCGGAGATATGAGAGAGGATTTCAGTCAGGGTTAGAGCGAAGCGAACCCCGCAATTTTGCAGCACTGAATTAAATTATTCCTGAATGTGTGAAACTCATTTGTAAATGCTGTTGATTATACAGTAAAAATGTGTTATTTTGTCCTTTATCATTCATTCAGGCATTTAACCGTAAGGTGCAGCTTATCAGCCCATCCCCCCGACCCCCTTCCCAAAGGAAAGGGGGAGACATTTGAGGACGGCGGCAGGCGTGCGCAGCACGCCTGCCGCCTGAACAGATCGAATCCCCTCTGAACTGACACTGGCGGCACGCCGGGCTTTACATATTTGTGTGGGTGGGATATAATAGAGATGTCGGAAAAAGAAGGTCCGGGTGATGAACGGACATGAATAATTCGGAGGTACAAAATATATGAAAGAATTTCTGGAGCTTGCAAATGAAAGGTATTCTGTCAGACAGTTTGACGGCAGGGATATACCGGAGGAGGATATTGAAAGGATAATTCAGGCAGGTGTCTGCGCTCCTACAGCTGTGAATTATCAGCCGGTAAGGATATGGGTGTTCAGAAGCGAACAGTCAAGAGAAAAGCTGCTTTCCTGCACAAAAATGCAGTTTATCTCTCCGGCAAAGGTAATATTTATGATCGGTGCAAAGCCGGAGGAAGCATGGGTAAGACCGTCTGATGAAAAGAACTTTGCGGATGTGGATGCTTCTATCGTTACAACTCATATGATGCTTGAGATACATGATCTGGACTACGGCTCAACATGGATTGGTCATTTTGATGTGAACAAGGTGCATGAGCTGTTTCCTGAAACACAGGGCTTCGAGCTTGTCGCACTGCTTCCGGTGAGCGGTATTGCACAGGGCTGTGAGCCGTCACCGAGACATAAGCAGTATAAGGACAGAAATGAGCTTATCTGCGAGCTGTAAATAACAATAATGGCAGCCGAGTGGGCAGAGCTGATGTGCCCCCCGGCTGCCTTGTTTTATTTGATGAGCATTTCCTTTATGATACCGTTTTTATCTGTCCTGAGAGTATATGCCGGTCTTGTGAAGGTATAGCCGTCTGTGCTTTCTGCGGCTTCGGCAGAGACTGAGTTTTTTCGCAGATCGTGGATCGCTGCTGCCGCTGATGATGCAAAGGAATTCTCAGGCAGAAGCATACTGTCACTGCGGCAGATAAGAGTTGAATAAGAAAGGGAAAGTCCGTTTTCTCCGTTTTTGCGGAAGGTAAGACCGCTGAGGGAATCAGGCTTTTTTATAGTTATTGTTTCCACATCCTTGCTCAGGAATCTGATATTGCAGCTGTATTCGCTGCTGCCGTATTTTACAGTGCATGAACCATCTGCTGACAGCTTTGGCTGAGGTATTTCCGGTGTGCTGCTGCAGCTGCAGAGCGTAAGGCAGAAAAGTATGGACATAAACACAGAAATAAGTTTTTTCAATTCATCATCTCCGATCAGGTATTATACTTTTCTTTGATAGTAACCTGAATCCGTGAAGTTTGTTGTAAGCTTACCGGTTTTTATTCTTTCCAGGCGGCAGGCGGCGGCAATCCGCCGCCTGCCGCCGTTCCCGAATGTCTCCCCCTTCCCAATGGGAAGGGGGACGGGGGGATTGGCGAGATAAGCTTCACCTTATGAGTGAACAACCAAATGACCTGAAATGCATAAAACTGCGCATTATCTCCGGGATTTTCAGAGCAGCCAAAAATGAGTTTCACGGATTCAGGAGAAAGTAAACTGCTCTCTATCAAAGAAAAACTCAATCTCCGTTTCAAAGCTTGCTTGTGCGTCTGAAAAAATAAAAATGCAAAGTCTGTTTTTTTACCTGAATACGTGAAATTGAATTAAATCGTTTTTTAAAACCTTCCGGGTTTTTATTTCAGCCAGGCGGCAGGAGTGCGCAGCACGCCTGCCGCCGTCCCCTGAAGTCT
>CACWVH010000159.1:5799-10251 GCA_902764235.1 uncultured Ruminococcus sp. | reverse complement strand
ATGGGTTCAAGTCCCATCACTCGCACCATTTTAAGCCGTTTTTGATGATTTTTCATCGAAAGCGGCTTTTCTCTTTTTACGGCTTCCGCTTATCCGTATCGTGCTAACAAAAGTGGGCGGTTATCTAACAGATGTTAGCACGAAATCGCCGATTTTGCTAACAAAAACCGTCTTTTTGCTAACAGCAGGAAAAATCTCTCAAAATCTCTGCTAACAGATTAGGTGTGCGGTATGGTGGTAATCTGTTCGCAAAATTGAGAATCGGCTGCTTCCGTCATATAATAATGGCAGAAGGAGTGATTGTATGAAAACACCTAAATACCATCTATACTTAACAAATGAAGAACGTTCATAAGTATTTAAGTCCTTAATTGACCTCAAAAACGACCTTATTGAGAAAGGCAGATATACCGATGTGATAGATGAAATCATTATCAAGCTGTCCTGCGCCCGAAAGAAGAATATTAAGGTTACTTCGTCTTGTGCTTGAGCTTACTATGATCGAAGCTATCGTTATGTTCCTCATTACACCACCTGAAACCAGCAACAGGCTTACTTTTTATATTACACTCGGAATAGCAATTTTCATCATTTATGTTCTCGCTGAGATTATGATGTGGTTTCAGAAATATCAGCAGTCAAAGAAGCTGACTATCCAGCTTAAAAGACTTCAGGAAAGTGTAAATCAGGGCTGATATTTTTGCTGAATATGCGATCATCACCAAAGCATGAAGCCGTAATTCTGTTAAGGCAGCATGCATATACGATTCATCCCCGGCACGAGCGATTCTCATGCAAGGGATTTCGCACTCTGCGGAGCGCAACCAGAGGCTCTGCCTCTGGACTCCGCAAGCCTTTGTAAAGGCTTGAGCGAAACTTTAAATTTTGTTAAGACGATAGAAATGGGTCTGCCGTTTTTTTGCGGCAGACCCTTGCTTTTATCTGTTTCTTTCAAGCTCCCTGATCTCTTCACTTTCAAGGAATTCATCAATGGCTCTTTTCAGTCTCGACACCGGCATTCCCACAACATTATAGTAATCTCCGTGTATCCCCTTGACAAAAAGCGCACCCTTTGCCTGTATTCCATAGCCGCCTGCTTTATCATACGGCTCTGCGGTGCAGATATAGTCCTCTATCTCCTGCTCTGAAAGCTCGAAAAACTCAACGTCTGTGGAAACAGAGAACGTAAAGCTTTTGCCCATATAATAGACAGCACAGCCTGTGATTACCTTATGCACTGCGCCTGACAGCATATTCATCATTATCCTTGCATCATTCGTATCACGAGGCTTATTGAGCATTTTTCCCTCACTGATAACCGCTGTATCACAGCCGATAACAAGACATTTGTCCCGCCCCTGTGCGATCAGTGAAGCCTTTTCATTGGCAAGGTATTCGGGACATTTCTCAACCTCAAGATCTCTCGGTACAAGCTCCCTGATATCCGCAGGCATAACCTTATAGTCGCTGTATATCATCGAAAGCAGCTGTTTCCTTCTCGGAGACGCCGACGCCAGTATTATATCCATTTTACAACATTCCTTTCCTGCCGGCTCATAACGCCGGCATCAATTATATTATCTGTTCAGAACCTCTGCTTTGTTCAAGCGGTTCATATTTTTCTGACCATAGCCTTGTTTATTCCGAAATAAGCGCCTTATAGATCTGACCCTTTCTGAAGCCCGTTATCTCAGCAGCCTCCTTTGCGGCGACAGATGCGGACATACCGCTTTCCACTCTTTTTTTTGCGATCTCAACAGCTGCTTCAAGGGTTTCTGCTTTTTCCTCCTGCTGCGGTGCGCCGTCTATTACAAGCACTATCTCACCCTTCAGCGAGCCATCCGCATATTTTTCAGCTGCCTGTGCAAGCGTTGTGCGTATGACCTGCTCATGCACCTTCGTCAGCTCCCTGACGATCGAGAGCCTTCTGTCTCCGAAGGCAGCATACATATCCCTCAGTGTATTCGGAAGCTTGTGGGGCGCTTCATAGAATATCATTGTTCTGCGTTCCCTCACAAGTGAATTGAGATGCTCACGTCTGCTGAGCTTATTCACACTGAGAAAGCCCTCAAATGTGAATCTGCCGGTAGGAAGCCCCGATATCGCAAGCGCACTCATAGCTGCTGTCGGTCCGGGTACTGCGCAGACCTCTATCCCAAGCTCTCCGCAGCTTTTTACAAGCGGCTCGCCCGGGTCTGAGATACAGGGCATTCCTGCATCTGTGACGATCGCACAGCTTTCGCCGTCAAGCAGACGTCTGCATATCTCTTCTCCCCGTTCCTTTGAATTATATTTGTGGTAGCTTACCATCGGTGTATGTATATCAAACCGGTTCAGCAGCTTCACTGTGACTCTTGTGTCCTCGGCTGCAATAAAATCCACGCTTTGCAGTGTTTCGACAGCTCTCGGGGAAAAATCCGACAGATTTCCTATCGGCGTGCCCACAACATAAAGCCGTCCGCTCATAAATATTCCTCCTTATACTGACCATATATACCTATCATTTCCTGTGAAAAATTGCCTCTTTCATCCTCAATGAACAATACAGACTCAACGATAAGACCGCCGGGCTTTCCTCCCCTGCGTCCCTCAATAAGAAAAAGCTTAGGAGCCTTTGCTGTTCTCTGCTGAACAAAACGCAGCCGCTTTGGTTCAATATTATTCGCCCTCATAGCCTCCATCACATCACATAGCCGCTCAGGACGCTGACACATACAGAACCTTCCTGAAAAACGAAGCAGCGCTTTTGCAGCTGCCGCTATATCATTCATAGTGCACATACTTTCATGTCTTGCGATAAGATGAGCGCTGTCTGAGCTTTGTATGCCTGTTCCGATCGCCTTATACGGCGGATTGCATACCACAACATCATATTCTGAAAAGGGCAGCCTGCCCCGAAGCTCCCGAAGATCGGAGCATATTATCTCTGCCCTGCCCTCCAGACCATTCAGCTCAAGACTCCTTCTGAACATCGAGCAGGCATTTTCCTGTATTTCCACCGCACTGACAAAAGCCGGACAGCCGCTTCTCAGCCATATCAGCGGTATCGGACCGCAGCCGCTTCCGAGATCACAGGCTTTATCGCTTTTTTTCGGCATTGAAAAATGCGCAAGCAGCACAGTATCCGTCCAGAACTTATGTTCATCCGATACGATTATCCTCATTCCTCCGCCAAGCGGCTCAAGCTTTTCGTTTTCCTTTAGCATAACGCCCCTCCTGACAACAACCGTGTGATGATAACCACGCTGAAAAAACGGAATATCTGTAACTGAATATGCAGAATTTCACTGAAAAATATCACCGGATCATCAGTCTGTATATAATTATATCATATTTATTCCGCCACGTAAAGCGCCGGCGTGCCGCCGGGGTCGCGATTCACGGCTTAGTCAGCCTGAAAAAGTTTTTTCCGGGCACCGCCATACTTATTCAGCCTGAACTGCAACAGAATAAAAACGCTCACTGCGTTCGCTCAATGAATAGTGAATAATATTTGCTTATTTGCTGCTTTAGCGTTTAAACGAAAGTAAATAGCGAAACGCATATCTCTGAATCAGCGTAACGAAGCTGCTCACGCTCACACAAAACTTGCCGCCGCTTTGAAAGTAAGCGAGCACGCCGCAGGCAGCGCAGCGTATCGAGCGAGTGCAGTAAGCGAGCACGCACACCGCAGGCGGTGGGCAGCGCAGCGTGGACGGGGTGGGGTTAAGGAGAGAAGATTTCAAAAGAGGAGAACCTTAAGGGGAGGGGCGTAGCCCATCACCTTATGGGTCTTCTCTTTTGCAGCGTCCGCATCCTGCGGACGCCTGCGAAGAGATCAGAGGTCATCAAAAAAACCGCTCAGAACCACATAACTGCTTATCGAAAAAAACACTTACGCATCCGCATCCAGCGGAATATTTTAAATAATCGTCTCCGGAATAGTATTCATCCGGTTTTTTGTGAAATAAAAGCCACAGCATAAATTTAGTGAAAATTACATATAAATATCACTTGAATTTTTCATAAAATATGTTATAATGATTTAAAGAATTATATTAAAAGGAGGCTTTTTTATGGCTTACAAAATTTCTGATGATTGCATCTCCTGTGGTGCATGTGCAGCTGATTGTCCGGTAGAGGCTATCGCTGAGGGCGACAGCAAGTATGAGATCAATGCTGATACTTGCATAGACTGCGGCAACTGTGCTGAGGTCTGTCCCGTTGGCGCTCCGTCCGCTGACTGATTTTTGACGGCAAATTGATAAAAGACTGTCGATGCGTTTTTACGCATTGGCAGTTTTTTTATTTTGCTTGCCTTCGGGTAATAAAAGTCTTTTTGCTGAAATATATTAGATTAAAGAGTTCCTCAATACTATAACCTGAATCCGTGAAACTCATTATTGATTGTTCTGAAAAACCCAGAGATAATGCGTTGTTTTATGCATTTCAGGTTTTTAAGTTGTTCACCCA
>CACWVH010000159.1:0-5779 GCA_902764235.1 uncultured Ruminococcus sp. | reverse complement strand
GGCGGCAGGCGTGCTGCGCACGCCTGCCGCCTGGCTGAAATGAAAACCCGGAAGGTTTAAAAAAAGATTTAATTCAATTTCACGGATTCAGGTATAAGTAAACGTCATTAAAAAAGTTCTTTTGTCCTCCCTGGGGACAAGTCGGCGTGGAATCCTTCCCGTCCGGCTTTTACGGTAAATATCCCTCGACTACACCGGAGATAACAATATGAGTAAAAGCATTTGTCGTTTACATAAAACCTGAATCCGTGAAGCTGGTTGTAAGCTTACCGGTTTTTATTCTTTCCAGGCTGCAGGAGAAGCTGCACCTTATGGGTGAACAACCAAATAACCTGAAATGGATAAAACTGCGCATCATCTCCGGGATTTTCAAAGCAGCCAAAAATGAGTTCACGTATTCAGGTAAAAATATAAGATGATTTCAAAGAACAGCTTTTTGCTGTGATGTAATTGAAACCGTGTGAAAAATCCCGGTTTCCTCAGATACTTTGGTAAGCCGCCGCAAAAGTATCAGTAAGCATAAATTCCGGAGCGCAGCATATGCGCATCATCAGCTAAACGGAGGTTTTTTATATGAGGGTAAGATATGTAGTATGTGTTATGATTTCTGCTCTGATCCTGATGCTTTGTGCAGCTGTACCTGTAAATGCACTTTCTGACAAGGAAATAACTGCTCCCTCTGCTGTACTTATGGATCCCCGCTCGGGAAAGGTGCTTTATGAAAAAAATGCCCACGAGGTACGTCCCTGTGCATCAATTACAAAGGTTATGACACTCACCCTTGTCATGGAGGCTCTTGACAGCGGCAGAATAAAGCTCACTGATACAGTAACGGCTTCGGAACACGCTGCATCAATGGGAGGCTCTGATATATGGCTTGAGCCGGGAGAGCGGATGAGCGTTGACGATATGATAAAGGCGACTGTCGTTGCAAGTGCAAACGATGCGGCTGTTGCCCTTGCGGAATTCATATGCGGAAGCGAGGACGAATTTGTTTCAAAGATGAACGAAAAGGCAAAGGCTCTCGGAATGAAGGAGACAGTTTTCAAAAACTGCAACGGTCTTGACGAGGATGGTCATGTCACAAGCGCATATGATGTTGCCGTTATGTCAAGGGAGCTGATAAAGCATAAAAAAATATTCAATTACAGCGGTATCTGGATGGATCATCTCAGAGGCGGCAAAACACAGCTTGTCAATACAAACAAGCTGCTGAAAACCTACAACGGAATTACAGGTCTGAAAACCGGAACGACCTCGGCAGCAGGCAGCTGTATCACAGCTACCGCAGAGCGGGACGGATTAAGTCTTATCGCTGTTGTTCTTGGCAGCAAGACCGGCAAGGACAGGTTCAGGGATGCGGCTGCTCTTCTGGATTACGGCTTTGCCTCCTATGCCATGTACACCCCGAGAACACCCGATGACGCCTTCACAGAGCTTGAGGTCATCGGCGGAATGAGCGGAAGTGTAAGGACCACGGCAAATATCAATGATGTTTTTATGATCTCAAAGGGCGATGACAAAAACATCGTACAAAAGACTGAGCTTCCGCAAAATGTCAAAGCCCCGGTCAGCAAGGGCGACAGGGTCGGATATATCATTTTCAGCAAGGGCAAAGAGATACTGGGGAAATATCCTGTCACAGCAGCAGAGGATGTACGGGAAATAAGTCTTGGCGAGATCTTTTCACTGGTTCTCAGGGCTTTCTCGGAATGAGCCTGTCTAATACCTGAATCAGTGAAATTGAATTAAGGAATCACTGAATAAATCACGCCTTACGGCTCAGCACCTGTCTTGCTTGCCCTTTTTCCGTCATCTTGTACAAAAATCCCTCTTGACAACCGTCAGGTTGCCTGCGGTCTTTTTGCACAATCTGACGAAAAAATTGCTGACGCAATACAGGCACTGGATTTAATCAGTGCTTCCTTAAATCGTTTTTTTTAAACCTTCCGGGTTTTATTGCCGCCGTCCCCTGAAGTCTCCCCCTTCCCTTTGGGAAGGGGGACGGGGGGATGAGCGGGATAAGCTGCACCTTACGGGTGAGCAACTTAAAAAACTGAAATGCATTAAACAATGCATTATCTCCGGGTTTTTCAGAACATCCAACAATGAGTTTCACGGATTCAGGTGTTATTTAATTAAGATTATGCAGAAGCTTATGTGCGTAAGAATACGCAAAAAAACCGCTCAGACAATTTTGCTGCCTGAGCGGTTGTTGTATTCAGTTTACCCATTCGTCATTATGAGTGTATTTCAGCTTATAAAGATTAAATCCGACCTTGAACAGAAGATTCGATTCATGGTATTTCTGATAATTGCTGGGAGATTTCATTACAACAGCTATCAGCTTGTGTCCTTCTATTTCGGCAGAGGATACAACGCAGGTCCATGCTTCATCTGTATAGCCTGTTTTCATACCTGTCGCATATTCAGAATACTGTCCGCCGTCCTTTTCAAGAAGCTGATTTGAGTTTGTCCATGTAATTTCCTTTGAGTATTCCTGAGCGGCGAGCAGACCCTCGTCCTCATCAGTTCCCTGTTCATCGTCAGCTGAATCCTCAGCGGAGGCTTCATCATCCTCATGTCCTGTTGCGATAAGCTCCCACGTTGCTTCATACTTCCTGCATGAATCTGCAACGATAGGTGTATTCAGCGCATATGCAGAGATCCTGACCATATCCTCTGCTGTTACATAATGATCGTCGTCATGGAATCCGTCAGGCGCTGTGAAATGCGTTCCCTTGCAGCCCATTTCCTTAGCTGCATTATTCATCAGCTCTGCAAATATTTTAACACATTCTTCATTCTCAAGCTTATCATCCTGCTTGTAAGCCCTGGCAGCTGCAACTGCAAGGGTATATGCAGCGTCATTTCCTGAGGGAAGGAGTAGTGCGTCAAGCATCATCTCATAGGTAAGCTTCATTCCTGTCTGAAGCCCTGCAACGCTTGAATCATAGCCTATCATATTTATCTCATCCCCGACGGTTATCACATCGTCTTTTTTAAGATATTTTGAAGATACAACAGCTGTCATAAGCTTTGTGGTGCTTGCAGGAAAGCATTTTTCTGTCGCACCCTTTTCATATATGATCTGATCGGCAGTTACATCATAAAGTGCAACATGATGTGACTGTACCTCATTGTCGAGTGCCTTTTTCACAGATGCAGCAAGTCTGTCAGGCTTCTTTGTGAATTTTGCATCCGATCTGAAATTTATTTCCTCCTCCTTTGATTCCTCGGCCTCCTCTTCCTCGGCAATAACAGACTCAGGCTTGCTTTCCAGAATGCTGACCTCAGAGACCTGAGACGGCTCAGCTTCCTTTTTCATCATCCCGAAGCCGTCTGTCAGAACTGCCGCCGCACAAGCGCCTGCACCGAGCAGGAGAACCACAAGTATTACAGAAAAAACCTTTATTGCAGCATTGCCCTTATTATCCTTTTTGCCTGTAATGAAGCTGACCTCCTCAGCACCTTCATACGGGTCTGTTTTTCTGTCTGATCTTACCGGTTCCGGTTTATTCCTGCCTGTATCAACAGTGGTGCGTCTGTTATTATTAACGTTCTCCTTTTCGCTCTCAGAGATAATAGCAACACCGTTACTGTTTTTCCCGGCATTATTCTTTTTTTCCATATCACTATGAGAATATATATCTATATATTCATTGTTTTTTTCTGACATAAGAACTTTTCCTTTCGGGTTATATTCATACTCTGTTATTATCCCTCATTTTGTCCTCATTGTCAATAAAAAAATTCCCGGCGCCGGCGTGCCGCCGGGGTCGCCAGCGTGACGCTGGACCCTTGATTCACGGCATAGTCAGTCTGATAAAGTTTTTTCAGGGCACCGCCATACCTTTTCAGCCTGAACTGCATCAGAATTATTATCCAACGCTGATTGCCAATTTTACACATAGCAGCGGCAAAGCATCAATGTCATTAACTTAGCAAATTTTTAAAGTTTCGCCCGCCTTTTCAAAGGCGGCAGAGTCCAGGGGTGCGGGTGTCCGGTGGACACCTCTGCCGGAGGCAGAAGCACCGACCGAACCGGCAGGTGAGACCAGCGCCCCTGGTCGCACTCCGCAGAGTGCGAAATCCCTTGCATGAGAATCCCTCGTGCCGGGGGTGAATTCAAAAACAGTCCAGTGGACTATTTTTGAAGAGGGGACGCCCTGGGAAAGAGGGCGTCCCCTTTCAGCGGTGCTCAGAAAACCTCACTCACTGCCGCAAGGCAGTGACCGAAAACCTTAAGTTAATGACAATGACGGCACGCCGGAGCGGTTCAGGCTTACTTCTGACATATACTTTTATGTAGGCTGATTTTGGTTTCCTCAAAACTCCCGGAAATATTTTTCACCAACATACCCCTGGCACATGGTAATCAAATTTCTACAAAAAATATAATTTTGTAATCCTGAGCGCAAGCGAAGGATCTTTTTTCACAATAATAGCCATATCGCAAAGATTCTTCGTCGCTGTGCTGCTCAGAATGACAAATTTGTATGTCTTTATTTTTAAAAACTAATTTCCGTGTTCCGCCGCCTGACAGATCAAAGTCCGTTCGGAAACTGTTTTAACCTATGAAAAACTGTGTCCAGTACAGCACTCCGCCGCTTGAGTAGCAGCCTGTGCCGATCTTCGTGAATGAGGCTGACAGAATATTTTTACGGTGTCCTTCGGAATTCATCCAGCCGTTTACGACCTGCTGTGGGTCAGAGTAGCCGGATGCAATGTTTTCTCCTGCTGTTTTGTAGGTCACGCCTGCTTCCTTTGCAGCTGTAAAGCATGAGCTGCCGTCAGGTCTTGTATGTGAAAAGGACTGTACTATTTCCTTTGCCCTGATATGTGCGGCAGCGGCTGCGCCCTCATCCTTCTGAAGAGCAGACAGTCCGTATTTTGCACGCTCTGCATTTACAAGTCTGATGACCTCATCCTCATATGCGGCATTGAAGCCGATTTCCGAAGCGGTCTTGTCATCCGGTTTATCAGGCTTTACCTCAGCAGGCGCATTATCCTTTATTTCTCCGGGAACAGATGTTGACTGCTGCTGATCCTTCTGATCGTTTTTCAGGATATCAGTTATAGTCTGAGGGTCTGCGGTGCTGCAGCCTTCTCCGACACATTCCTTTCCGTTTGGCAGAAAGCTGATGATATCTGTATTACAGCAGCTTCCGTCTGCACACAGTCCGCTGACAAGCTCCTGAATATTTTTGCACTCCCCTGCATTGCAGCCGGCAGACGCTGTTATCACCCTGATGTTATTGCAGTCCGCCGCACAGACAGCTCCGGCGCTGAGCGGTAAAGCTGACAGCAGCATGACAGCAGACAGACCTGCTGTCAGTAACTTTGATGTAATTTTCATAAGAAAAACTCCTTTCAGAAAATGTTCTTTCCGGCGGTCTTATCACCGCCTTCTTTATGATAGCTCTTTTAAATGTGACAATCAATGCACAAATACAGGAACTAAAGTTATATTCCGGAAAAAGCTTACTATACCTGCTGCTTTCATAGTATAGATCCTTCGCTTACGCTCAGGATGACATGATTATTATCTCAAGCTTCCCACTTGATATTATACTGTCGGAATAGTTGGCTTATTATAAGGCGAAAAGAAAACAACCAAAGTTGTTGAAAGTACGATTATTACTTGGATTGAACAGTAAAATGGTATGGGAAGTTTAAGTTATTCCTGAATCCGTGAAACTCATTATTGATTGTTCTGAAAAACCCAGAGATAATGCGTTGTTTTATGCATTTCAGGTTTTTAAGTTGTTCACCCATA
>CACWVH010000158.1 GCA_902764235.1 uncultured Ruminococcus sp. | reverse complement strand
GAACGCAAATCTCTGAATCAGCGTAATGAAGTCGCCCACCCTCACACAAAACTTGCCGCCGCTTTGAAAGTAAGCGAGCACGCCGAAGGCAGCGCAGCGTATAGAGCGAGTGCAGTAAGCGAGCACGCACACCGCAGGCGGTGGGCAGCGCAGCGGGGACGGGGTGAAGTTAAGGAGAGAAGATTTCAAAAGAGGAGAACCTTAAGGGGAGGGGTGTCAGCCCCTTCTCTTATGGGTCTTCTCTTTTGCTGCGTCCGCATCCTGCGGACGCCTGCACGAAAAAAGCAGCCGCAGAATATGAAATCCTGCGGCTGCCGTATAAACTGACTTGATTGTCAGGCTGATTATTCAGCAATAACTGTATAGATTTTTTCTGCCTTTGTTCCGTCTGCATCAGTTGCAACAGATTTTACCTGATACTCCGCTGCCTTGACCGGTGTGAACTTTGCATATGTCTGCTTTTCGCTGCCGTAGCTGAGCTTGTTCCACTTTGTGTTCTCAGCACGCTTGAAATAGAATTCATATGTCATCGGCTTTGTTCCGCCCACTGCACGGCCTGCAATGGTTACAGTCTTGCCGACCGGAACATTCTGACCGTTGATGGTCGAGATATTGGTAAGATCCATCTTCTCAAGAACAGTTACCTTGAATATCTTCTGTACGACTGTTCCTGCATCATCCATAACTGCGACCTTCATATCATAGTCACAGGCAACCTTAGGTATTGTGACTGCATAAAGCTTGTTTCCGAATTCTGCGCCGATCTTGTTCCACTTGCTGTTTGTGCTGCGCTTGAAATAGAATGCATATCTGTATGCACCCTCTCCGCCTGTTGCTGCACCTGTAACACGGATATCATCACCTATCTGTACTGTCTCGGAATTCAGATAGGATGTATTCTGGAGACCCTCTGTAACATTGATCTTTATGATCTTTTCATCTGTATTTTCCAGCTGATCCTTTGCAACAACCTTGAAATCAAATTCTGCTACAGCAGAAGGTGTAAAGCTTGCGCTGGTCTCAGTACCGAATTCAGTTCCTATCTTTACCCACTTGGTGTTAGTGCTTCTTTTATAATAGAATGCATATCCATACGGCTCTGTACCGCCGGAAGCCTGAGCACTTACTGTGATCTTCTTGCCGGATAATGTTGTTATAACATCATCAGCACTGTATGTCTTATTGCCTATTGTAACTGTACATTCTGAGATCTTTGTCTTTGTGAGCATCGGAACGATATCCCTGTGTTCTTCCTCTCCGCAGACAGAGCATCTATAGAGAGTATAGCCTTCATGCTCATAATTTGCCTGTACCTCGGACTGCTTAACCCACTGGTGCTCGCTCATCGGTGTGATATCATCTATCACAGCACTGCATAGATTACACCTGTACTGTGCTTTTCCTTCATGCTGACAGTCTTCCTTTGATATCTCCTTGAGAAGTGTTTTGATTGAATGTGTGCAATAGATGTCATAGCTTCCTGACAAGGAACCCGTATAATTTCCGATACCTGCGATCTTGACGGTTGCAGTTCCGGGCTTTTTGTTGTTGCTGTAAGTAGCTGTAAAATCAGTACCTTCTTTGAGAGTTACGCCGGAGTGATACATAATGACAGGTGCGTTTGCTCCTGTGTCCTTGTTTACAGCTGTAAGCTCCTGGTCATCAAGCGGAGAAACCTCGATCTCAGCATCGGTAAGCGGTCTCGGCTTTATGCTGAAGCTCTTTGTGACTGCCGGGCTCTGATAATATTCAAGTCCTGTGATAGTGATCGTGCCTGTCTTTCCGACTGTTGTATTATTTGCATATTTTACTGTATAATCCAGATCCTTCAGAAGCTCGACCTCAACAACAGAATCCTCGCCGTTTTCATCCTTGACTGTGTATGAATATGACACTCTGACCTCAGGCTCATATTCTGTCACCATCGGTGAATAATAAACCGTTGTATCATATGAGATAGTGGTATTACTGATAAGATAATAGATGTATACAATACACTGATCGATCTTGTTGCCTGATCTGACTGTAATCACAGCCTCACCGATATTATGTGCGCTGAGCTTTCCGGTGCGGTCAACTGTTACAACGTTTTCATTGCTTGACTCCCAGTCAAGATATGCGTCAGAAACAGAGCTGTCCTTTTCATTCTTTACAGTTGCAGACAGCTGCTTTGAGCCTTCCATTGTCTTTGAAAGATTGATGCTTGTTGTCGGGAGAGAACCGTCACTCTGGATAGTAACGCCTCTGATAGTAATGCTTGATGTAGTAAAGCCGGTAATAGTAGTTGTAGCCTTGAGACCCGACTGAGTTACCATTGTTATTGTTGAAGTACCGTTGCCGACAACTCTGAGGAAGCCGTCGTTGTCGATAACCACAGCATTTGTATTGCTTGAGGTCCAGCTTTCAACTATATCATCATGGTCGTAGGGTCTGTTAGTATCTATCTGAAGATCAGCACCTAAGGAAAGCATCAGACCTACATTAAGATTCTTATTGAATTTTCTGTCCTCACTGGTGTTATTGACAATAGTTGCCTTTGTAGCTCTTTTCAGCACCTCAAGACTGAAGGTCTTTGAGATAGCGCTGTTATTTCTTGAGCTTGCCTTGATATAAACAGTACCTCTTGCGAAGCCTGTGAGGGTAATAGTCTTGTCATTTACATCATCAATAGTAACATAGTCGCCGTTATTCTCGCCGTTGCCGATGACCTCCCACTCAAGTGTATCATCAGGTGATGAGCCGTCCTCGGAAACAAGCTCTCCGGAAATCGTGATCTGGTTCTGGTCATATACCTGTACGATTGAATTGTCATAGATGTTTGTGATCTCATTTCCCTTCTGAGTAGAAAGTCTGATATCTGCTGCCTCTATCTTCTTTGTTACATTACAGGTTATATTAGCCTCTCTGCCTGAGTTCTTTGCTCTTGCGGTAATGATAACGCTTCCTATGCTGACGCCCTTGACAATTGCTGACTGTCTGTTGGTAAGAACGCCGTTTGATGCAGCTTCAACAGTAGCGATGGAAGGATCTGATGATGTCCATTCGATCTCCTCGTCTGCTGTTGTGGGGTTCATTACTGCGGTAACGGATGTTTCGATATCTACTCTTGTTGAAAGTGTTCTTTCAACGAAGGAGACCGACTGTGCCATTGTAAGCACCTTGATATCAGCTTCAGCGGTCACATTTTCATTTTCACCGTAAACGATGATCTTTGCATCGCCCTTACCGACAGCTGTGATATTTCCTTCCTCATCCACAGAAACCACACCGGGGTTTGTTGATCTCCATGCAAATACATCTGTCGCACCTGTTTCATAGCCTGCGCCGGTATATGTGGGGGTACTTTCGATCGCAAGCTTGAGTGTATCGCCTATCTCCATTGCATCCGGTGCATTTTTGATAGCTATACTTGTTGCGGGATTTTCCTTTACGATGGTCATATGAATGTATTTCGGTACATTTTCATACCAGTCGTATGAGGTATCCGCAATTTTCTTTTTGCCGTAGCTTTTTTCTCTCTTTGAGGTTTCCGTAGCCTTATATTTTGCAACTATAGTGACCTCACCATTGGTTTTGGGTGTGAAAAGGCCATTCTGTGTGATCTCAGCCTTTTTTGTCTCCTGAGGAGTACCGGTGCCGTTATAATAACCGTCGTAAACAAGCCATTCAACAGTATCTGTTGAATTAGACGGATCCTTATCAGCAGTAAACTCATACTTATGATTTGCAATTGACATTGCCATTATGGAGTTGTATTCATTATTATCATTCAATCCGAATAATGACTTTCCCTTGGATGTGATCTGCGATATCTTCATATCTGTTGCCGGCTGATAGACAACAACTGTTACCGAACGGTAAACCTCGCCTCCGGCTGTTGTAAGATAAAGATGAGTAGTACCGGGTTTTTTAGCAACCCAGACATTATCCTTATCAGGATCAAAATAACCTCCGGATACTGTTACATCCATCTGCTCATTGGCAGTTACGGGTTTACAATCCTTATCTCCGTTTACTGCCATATACTCAGCTGCATTGCTCTCTGCGAACAGACGTATCTCATCCTCAACTGCCGTTCCGCTGTCATTGCTTGCGACCACAGTAAATCTTCTGGACAGAAGATTGTCGCCGTTGACATTAGAATTGTCCACATAGAAAACAGGGTTATCACCAAGATCATTTCCGTTTTCATCATAGACCTTAAGCTGAGTCGCATTCGTAGAGGATTCCGCATTCGCAACGATTCCTGTGCTGTCAAGTCCTGTCAGCACGCCTGTAAAGCCGCAGGACATAAGCAGTGCAGCTGCCGATACAACAGAAAGAATCTTTTTGCCTGCTTCACGTTTCCGTATTTTCATTTCTGCATTCTTACATTTTTCTCCGCTTTTTCAAAGTTTTTCAGGTTTTGGCGAGGTGTCTGCCCGCCTGCGGCGGGCAGACACCTTTCGCCATTTTACAATTGGCTATGATAGATTCATTGCTGATCGGAAAAACCTTTCCGATCAGTCCGGAGTCTTATTCACAAATATACAAGCTGTAAGACATCCGGATAGCTGTTCTCATTATATCATCTCAAAATTATCAAGTCAATACAATAATTGATGATTTTTCACATATTCATGTTTAAAAGGATTGTAACTTGCACACATCATAACATTTTATTGTACATTATGCTGTAAACGCAACCTCATTCCGTATTAAAATAGCTGCTTATCTGTATCTTGCAGAGTTTTTCGTATCTGAATTATTTTTTCGCATATCCGGCAGCGAAATTTTTTTCAGGTTGTGAGTTTCAATAGTTTACGAGCAGAAAAGGGCAGAATATTTGAATAACATTGATTGTTCCAAAACGACACACACTGTGATATAATTTAAGTATCAAGCCATTACTGAAACGAACCGAGGAAAAAGTATATGAAATACAGATTTATTTCCGACAGCCATACACACAGCGAATGTTCCTTTGACGGAACGGACAGCGTTATCATGCTTTGCGAGCAGGCAAGCGCACTTGAAATGTATTCGCTGACGATAACAGATCACTGCGAATGTCACGAATACTTTGAAAAGAATGTCAGGGATGATATTGAACGCTCTATAATGCAGATCAACAGGGCTCGGGCTATGTATCACGACAGGCTTCATGTCTACACAGGCATTGAGCTTGGTCAGCCGACACAGGACAGCTCTGCTGCGGAAGATGCGCTTTCACTGACAGATTATGATTATGTTCTCGGTTCACTGCACAATCTCCGGGGCGAACAGGATTTTTATTTTCTTGAATACACGGAAGAAAATGTTTATCCGCTTCTTGACAGGTATTATGACGAGCTTCTGGAGCTTGCACGTCAGGATCTTTTTGACTGTATGTCACATCTTGACTATCCTCTGCGCTACATCATCGGAAATTCAGGACTGAACATTGATCTTTTACGATACAGTGAAAGGCTCGACGCTGTACTTGAAACAGTCATAAAGAATAACAAGTCGATAGAAATAAACACCTCAGGTCTCAGGCAGGTAATAGGAAGGACTCTGCCGGACATCAGCGTCATAAAGCGATACAGGGAGCTTGGAGGAAAATACGTTACCCTCGGCTCTGACGCACACCGCTGGGGAGATATTGCCTCCGGCATTGAAACAGGACTTGATATGATGCTTGAATGCGGCTACACGCATTTCACCGTATACGAAAAGCACACCCCGAAGCTTCTGCCGATACTTTAAATCAGAACATATTATCACAGCCCGTGAAGAGTTTTTTTACCGGGCTGTTTTTTTAATGCTTTCTCCAGGGGAAATACCGGAACAGCTATATATCTGACACACGCAGTAAGGCTTGAAGACTGAGCTTGTTGTCATTTTCTCCTGACCGCTGATTTTTCCGGCAGGCGTCCGCAGGATGCGGACGCAGCAAAAGAGAAGACCCATAAGAGGAGGGGCTGACGCCCCTCCCCTTAAGGTTCTCCTCTTTTGAAATCTTCTCTCCTTAACCCCACCCCGCCCTCGCTGCGCTGCCCACCGCCTGCGGTGTGCGTGCTCGCT
>CACWVH010000157.1:10207-14490 GCA_902764235.1 uncultured Ruminococcus sp. | reverse complement strand
CATAAGGTGTAGCTTCTCCTGCCCATCCCCCCGTCCCCCTTCCCAAAGGGAAGGGGGAGACTTCAGGGGACGGCGGCAGGCGTGCTGCGCACGCACCCCCAGGGCACTTCCTTCGGGCGCCTGCCGCCTATCTGAAATGAAAACCCGGAAGGTTTAAAAAAACGATTTAATTCAATTTCACGGATTCAGGTTGAAATCAAAAGCGAGAAACCTGGAAAGCGGAATTTGGACTCCTGATTCCACACCTCACACTTCCAAATGGCTCTTTTTTCCTTTAATTTAGCTTTCTGGAAAAAGTGTTTGTTTTATACAAATATATGAGTTTGTCGTATAAATTGGTGGCTTATTGGTATATATGGTATTAAATGGCTGCAAAATATTAAAATTGTTAATTTTTTCGGAGTGTTTAAGATTGACAATAAGCTAAAATCTATTTAAAATATTTATATAATGCAGGAAGAACTGTAAAAAAATAGTATTTCCTGAAAATCCTCTGCATGAAAAAACAAGCTGTACCTTCAGGCGGAGCTTTTTACTCAGAATTATATGGTTTTGCCTGAAAAATGCCGGATCGTGAGAGGTATGCTTTTCAGCGGAGGATCAGATCGCAGAGCTTTAATATTTTGCAGATATTATAGTTAGGATGAATAAGTGAATTATGAAAATTTTGGCAATCGGTGATGTCGTAGGGTCGGTGGGCTGCTCCTTTCTCAGAGCAAGGCTGCCGTCTCTGAAAAAATCAGAGGGTATCGCTCTGGTTATCGCCAACGGTGAAAATTCTGCCGATGGGAACGGTATTACTCCGGCTTCTGCGGAGTTCCTGTTTTCAAGCGGTGTGGATGTTCTGACAGGCGGAAACCACAGCTTCCGCAGACGTGAGATATACAGCTTTTATGAGCAGTCCCAAAATATTCTCAGACCTGCAAATTTCCCGGAGGGTACTACCCCCGGAAAAGGTGCGATGATCTATGATATGGGAAGATATCAGGTGGGTATAATAAATCTGATGGGCTGTATGTATCTCGATAGCCTTGACGACCCTTTCAGAAAGGCTGATGCGCTGATCGGGGAGCTTGGAACGAAAATTACTATAGTTGATTTCCATGCTGAAGCAACTGCGGAAAAACGTGCGCTGGGCTTCTGCCTTGACGGACGTGTGTCTGCGGTGTTCGGAACTCATACCCATGTGCAGACCGCTGATGAGCAGATACTTGAAAAGGGCACAGGTTATATTACGGATGTCGGTATGACAGGTCCGGTGAACTCAGTGCTCGGCGTCAGAAAAGAGCTTGCAGTCAGCAGATTCAGGGACAAGCTCCCTGTTAAATTTGAAACAGCTCAGGGCGACTGCTGTATGGACTGTATCGTTTTTGATATAGATGAGAAAAGCGGCAGGACCGTATCTGTAAAAAGACTCAGAATTGTATAAAAAATATTGTCAGAATTTAAAATTTTTGTAAGAAACACTTGAATAATTTATAAATTATGTATATTATATAATTATGGCTATTCAGCAAATGTTAAAGACGATCATTCGGACAGGAAATGCAGATTTGTCACCTTCCGCTTTATGCGGTGTGTTGCAGTGACGAATACACACGGCTGCATTCATAGATTGAATTGTTGTGGGTCGTTTTTGCTTTTTAAAAGTGACACAGTATCGTCCGGTAAACGGATCTTTCAAGGGCTTATTATGTCTTTATCTCTCTTTTGGGGGGTGTTCCGGAAAAAACAAAAATGATGGGTACTTTTTTGTTTTTTCTATTGTTAAGCTTTTGACATTTTGATCCGCAGTCCGGCAGACCATTGCTTTGCCTTTCAGAATTTTTTCCGTGCAGGCGGTGAGAGCCGGACAGAAAATCAGCCAATTGTAAAATGGCGCACACATCGCCAAAACCTGAGAAACTTTGAAAAAGCGGAAAAAATCCGCATAAACAAATGATTTTTCGACTTTTACAATCGGCTGCTATGAGAATTAAGAAGGAGGATGAATAAAATGGAGATTCTTAAGGTTTCGTCAAAATCGTCACCCAATTCGGTTGCGGGTGCTATTGCAGGTGTAGTGAGGGATTACGGCTGTGTTGAGGTTCAGGCAGTCGGCGCAGGTGCAACAAATCAGGCGTTGAAATCCGTTGCGGTGGCAAGAGGATATCTTGCGCCTATGGGTATTGATCTCGTATGTGTACCTGCTTTTACAAGCATTGAGATAGACGGCGTTGAGCGTACCGCTATCAAGCTGATAGTTGAAATAAGATGACATCTGCTTCCGGGAAGGCAGTATGACCTTTTGACAGGACTTGCCTGTGCTGTGCGCATTTTCAGGGCAGCGGAGCATGGTTCCTTTGTGCAGGTCTGCTGTAAATTTGTCTGCCCGGAGAAAAGCAGTGACATTAAATTACCAAAAGGACGGCAGCTTATCTATGTTGTCCGAAAACTTTATTCAGAATGAGGAAGTGCTGTAACAATGATAAACGGATCCGGCTACAGAAACGCCCTTATATCGGGCGCAAACAACATAACAACACACAAACAGGAGATCAATGCACTGAATATATTCCCTGTTCCGGACGGTGATACAGGAACAAATATGTCAATGACGATCTCAGCAGCTGCCGAGGCACTGCAGGATGTCCGCTCTCAGAATATTTCAGAGGTTGCGTCAATTGCTGCGTCAGCAATGCTCAAGGGCGCAAGAGGAAACTCCGGCGTTATCCTTTCACTGCTTTTCAGAGGTATCGCAAACGGCCTCAAGGATAAAACAGAGGTTGACGGCAAGGCTTTTGCTTCTGCTTTTCATGTGGGTGTTGAAATGGCTTACAAGGCTGTAATGAACCCGACAGAGGGTACTATCCTTACAGTAGCAAGGATGGCATTTGACGCAGGACGCAGTGCAGCCGAAGCTAACCCGGATGCGGTTATTGTTTTTGAAGCACTGTGCGATGCTGCACATGATGCTCTTGATAAAACTCCCGAGATGCTCCCTGTGCTTAAAAAGGCAGGGGTAGTTGATGCGGGAGGAATGGGTCTTTGCGTGATACTTGACGGTATGCTTTCTCTTTTCCGTGACGGCGAGATTGTTGAAGCCGCATTGCAGGATGAGGAGGAACAGAGCACAGGTATCCAGGCTCAGATAGATGCAAGCAAGGAATTTTTCAGAAATGCAGCTGCGGAATTTGACGCAGATATAACATATACCTATTGCACTGAATTTATTGTAGGAAAGGCTGAGGATCTTTCAAAAAGTCCCCTTGAGCTTAAATCCTTCCTTGAAACGATCGGCGACTGTGTTGTCGTTGCAGAGGACGAGGATATCATAAAGGTTCATGTTCATACGGAAAATCCCGGAAATGCACTTGAGGCAGGTCTTGCCTTTGGTCAGCTTCTCACCGTAAAGGTGGAGAACATGAAGGAGCAGCACAGAAAGGCTGCCGAAAAGTATGAAAAGGAAAAGGCTGAGGCTGAGGCAAAACGCCTGAAGGAAGAGGAGCTTCGTCCCAGCGCACCGGAAAAGGAAACAGGCTTTGTCGCTGTTGCAAGCGGCGACGGTCTTGTTGGCGTATTCAAGGATCTGGGCTGTGACCATGTGGTAAGCGGCGGTCAGAGCATGAACCCCAGCACTGAGGATATCTATGAGGCTGTTATGGCAACTCCGGCAAAGACAGTATTTGTTCTGCCGAACAACAAAAATATCATTCTTGCCGCTGAGCAGGTTATTCCCCTTGTCAGTGACAGAGAGGTCATTATTATCCCCTCAAAGACTATACCTCAGGGACTTGTTGCTATGCTCTCATATGCGGCTGATTCCACCGCAGAGCTGAACCGTGAGTTTATGACAGCGGCTCTTGGCAATGTCTCAACCGGTCAGGTAACCTACGCTGCAAGAAACAGCGAGTTCGGACTGACCAAAATAAAAGAGGGCGATATCATTGCTCTCAACAACGGCAAGCTCACAGGCAAGGAAAAGGATCCTGTAAAGGCTGTAGTAAAGCTTGCAAAGGAAATGATAAACAGAGATACCTCATACGTAAGCCTTATCTACGGCAACGGTATCACAGAGGAGCAGGCTAATACTGCTATGAAGACTATCGAAGCCAAAACAGGCGGAAGTGTTGAGATCTCCCTTATCGAAGGCGGTCAGCCCATATACTATTTCATTCTTTCCGTTGAATGATAGAAACTGAATATTAAGGAATCACTGAATAAATCACGCCTTACGGCTCAGCACCTGTCTTGCTTGCCCTTTTTCCGTCATCTTGCCGGCGTGCCGCCGGTGTCGCGACGCG
>CACWVH010000157.1:7682-10177 GCA_902764235.1 uncultured Ruminococcus sp. | reverse complement strand
TGACAACCGTCAGGTTGCCTGCGGTCTTTTTGCACAATCTGACGAAAAAATTGCTGACGCAATACAGGCACTGGATTTAATCAGTGCTTCCTTAAAAACAGGGCTTTGCAGCTTTCTTAAACACCGCTGCAAAGCCCCCTTTTTTATTACGGAAACGCAGAAACGCGGAAACGCTCACTTCGTTTGCTCAATGAATAACGAATAATGAATAATGAATAATGAATAATGAATAGTGAAAAATATTTGCGTATTTGCTGCTTCAGCATTGAACCAAAAGTAAATAGCGGAACGCAAATTTTAGAATCACCGAAACGAAGCAGCCCACGCTCACACGAAACCTGCCGCCGCTACGAAAGTAAGCGAGCACGCCGCAGGCAGCGCAGCGTAGGAAAGTGAGTGCAGTAAGCGAGCACGCACACCGCAGGCGATTTCAAAAGAGGAGAACCTTAAGGGGAGGGGCGACAGCCCCTTCTCTTATGGGTCTTCTCTTTTGCCGCGTCCGCATCCTGCGGACGCCTGCGAATAAGCCAGAGGTACGTAAATTATCAGAATCAGCGTAACAAAGTCAGGGTAACAAAAGGCTTCCCCCCCGGGGGGGTGCGGGTGTCCAGTGGACACCGCTGCAAAGCAGCAGCACCGACCGAGTCGGCAGACGAGAAATCAGTCAGAGAAGATGACTGATGAGGGGGAAAAGACGAACCTCAGTCCCTTGTGTCTGCTGCCTATGAAAAAAAGGAAACCTGTCCCCGTCATACATTGCAGCCGGAGCTGAATTTCCCCGAGTGAGAAGGATTTTTTCCGACCAATACCTACATGCCGGCTGATTTTAGCTATTTCAAAACTCCCAAGAACAATTTTAACGAACGAGCCGGATAGTTGTTCTTTGTGTAAAAAATCCCGGTATACACTATCTTAATCAGTCCTGAATCCGTGAAACTCAGTATTGATTGTTCTGAAAAACTTAGAGATAATGCATTTTTATGCATTTCAGGTTTTTAAGCTGTTCACCCATATGGTGCAGCTTCTCACGCCCATCCCCCCGTCCCCCTTCGGGACGGCGGCAGGCGTGCTGCGCACGCCTGCCGCCTGGCTGAAATGAAAACCCGGAAGGTTTAAAAAAAGATTTAATTCAATTTCACGGATTCAGGGATAATTTAATCATTCACTATTCTCTATTTGCTGAGCGAACGTTTAATAAATTTTTTAAAATAGTTTTTATCGGTTAAAATTTATGGTATAACAACCGCACGCCGTAATCGGTTTCGGCTGTGCCTCAACCGACGGCTGAGCGAACGTTTAATAAATTTTTTAAAAATAGTTTTTATCGGTTAAAATTTATGGTATAATACAGAAAAGGGGTAACGCAGGTGGCAGATAAGGATACGGTGTCAAAAAAGTATTTACAGGATAATGCACGTTTTGCTGATTTGTTTAATTTTTATCTCTATAAAGGAAAACAGGTCATTCAGCCGCAGCAACTCAGACCGCTTGATACAACGGCAATAACTCTGCCTTACGGACAGGACGGAAAGACATCTCCTGTTCAGAAACAGAGAGACCTGATAAAAATAGTAAGTGCAAAATCGGATGATAATTTCACCTATATGTTATTGGCAGCAGAGCTTCAGTCTGAACAGCACTATGCAATGCCGGCAAGAAATATGCTGTACGATGCTATACAGTATACAGAGCAGATCGAATCAATCTCAAAAACCCACAAAAAACACAAGGATAAACCCGGAAACGATGGAGAATTCCTTTCCGGATTTTACAAAACAGACAGACTGCTGCCTGTTATAACATTGACGATCTATCTCGGAGCAGGAAAATGGGATGCACCGGTATCACTGCATGAAATGCTGATGCTCAGGGACAGCAGTCTGCTGAAATTCATTCCTGATTATAAGCTGAATCTGATAACTCCTGCGGATATTGACGATAGTGAACTGAGCATATTCAGGACGGAATTGGGTACGGTGCTTGAATTTATCAAATATTCTAAGGATAAGAATAAGATCAAACAAATTGCAATGGATATTTCTAAATTCGGAAATCTGCCGGTAGATGCTGCCGAAATGATAACAACATTCGGAGATTTTGATATTGGTTACAAAACAGAAAACGGAAAGGGGACAGTGAATATGTGTAAAGCAGTTGAGGATTGGGCAGAAGAACTTTTGAGCGAAGGCGAAGCAAAAGGCAGAGCAGAAGGCGAAGCAAAAGGCAGAGCAGAAGGTGAAGCAAAGGGCAGAGAAGAAGGAATAATAACAACACTTGCTGATCTTGTGAAGAATGGTATTATAACAGCATTACAGGCGGCGGATCAGGCTGATATGTCAGTCGAGGAATTTTCAAAGAAAGCAGGGTTGTCTACCTGATGAGAGTTATTATTAAAGCTGAATCCGTGAAACTCATTATTGATTGTTCTGAAAAACCCAGAGATAATGCGTTGTTTTATGCATTTCAGGTTTTTAAGTTGTTCACCCATAAGGTGC
>CACWVH010000157.1:0-7675 GCA_902764235.1 uncultured Ruminococcus sp. | reverse complement strand
CACCCCTAGGGCACTTCCTTCGGGCGCCTGCCGCCTGGCTGAAATGAAAACCCGGAAGGTTTAAAAAAAGATTTAATTCAATTTCACGGATTCAGGTTAAATAAAGCAAATTCAGTACAGATGGGAGGCGTACAGATGTGAAGGAGAATAAAAGATTTAAAAAAGGTGTATTGCTTGCTGCGACTATCAGTACAGTTCTGGGAGTCGGAGGGTGCGACATCATTGCACCGACTGTCTACGGTCCTCCGCCTGCTGAGCCAGAGGGCAGCGTACAAAGCTCTGTAGGTACAGCCGGGTCGGACAAAAGCCCGGACGAAACAGTCAGTGCTGATGAAGGCAGCACTGAGGGTTCACTTCAAAAGTCCTATGATCCGGATTTTGATCCGGAAAGCGAAATACCGGAGGATGTTTACGGTCCGCCGGTCACTGATGATGACCCCTCAGAAAATGAAGTGACAGAGGATGTAAGCGAGGAATATGAACCGAGTGAAAATCTGCCTGTTGCAGTCTATGGACCGCTCGAGTATTTTGAAAGCAAGGATACGGAAGAAAGCAGTGCCGGACAGTCTTTGCAGTCTGAGATAAAATATGATCCGGAGGATAATCTGTCTGTCTCAGTCTACGGACCGCCTGAGTATTTTGAATGACCGGGGAGGACAGGGCGATGGATCATCTTACAAAATCAAAACAGCTTCAAATGCTGTATGAATACAGGGAACAGCTCAGAAAAGAGCCAAGGCTGAAATTCCTTTTTTTTGAGCTGACAATGCGCTGCAATGAAAGATGTCTGCACTGCGGCAGCTCCTGCGGAGATGTGAAATGCGATGAAATCCCGGTTGAGAAGTATTATGAAATACTTGACCGGGTGAAAAGGGATTTTGATCCGCTTCCGATGCTTTGCATAACGGGGGGTGAGCCGCTTCTGAGACGTGAGTTTTTCGATATCCTTTCATATGCAGACAAGCTTGGCTTCAAATGGGGAATGACAAGCAACGGTACGCTTATTACACCTGAAATTGCAAAAAAACTGTATGAAACCGGGATGAAAACGATCTCCGTCAGTATTGACGGACTTGAGCAAACGCATGACAGCTTTCGCAGAACCCCCGGCGGCTATAAAAAGGCTGTTGAGGGAATAAAAAACCTGCTTGAATATGATTTTCAGGCGGTACAGGTGACCTCTGTCATAACAAAGAAAAGTCTGCCGGAGCTGCCGGAGCTTTTTGCACTCATGGAGGAGCTTGATGTTCATTCGTGGCGTGTTATAAATATCGAGCCGATCGGCAGGGCGCTTCAGCTTGAAGGCTATGCTCTTGAAAAGAATGATTACCGCCGGCTTTTTAATTTTATACGCAGCAAAAGAGCAGAGGGTTATCCTGTGACCTACGGCTGCTCCCATTATCTGGGGCTTGATTACGAAAAGGAGCTTCGTGACTGGTATTTTATCTGCAATTCAGGTGTCTATACAGCAAGCATTATGGCAAACGGCGATATCGGCGGCTGTCTTGATATTGAGCGCAGAGAGGAAACTATTCAGGGAAATATTTATAAGGATGATTTTACGGATGTGTGGAAAAACCGTTTTGAAATTTTCCGTACACCTCTTTATGAGAAAAATGAAAAGTGCCGCTGGTGTGAATCCCGTTATTTCTGCGGCGGCGGAGCTTATCACAGCTGGGATTATGACAGAAACAGTCAGATGGTATGCTTCAAGGATATTCTTTTCTGATAACGGCTCCCGATGCCCTGTATTTCGGGAGGCTTATAAACATAATAATTTTCTGTCCCTCTGTTCCGGAATTTTCCGGGTCAGGGGGATTTTATAATTCAAAGTCCGCAGAACAGCCTCTGCTTCTGCCGGAGATATATCTCAGGTTATATAATTATAGTAGGATCAGATTGTATATACAAATTGTATAATATACAGAGCGTATATAGCTTCTGCAAGTTTTAACCTGAATCCGTGAAACTCATGTTCACCCATAAGGTGCAGCTTCTCCTGCCCATCCCCCCGTCCCCCTTCCCAAAGGGAAGGGGGAGACTTCAGGGGACGGCGGCAGGCGTGCTGCGCACACCTGCCGCCTGGCTGAAATGAAAACCCGGAAGGTTTAAAAAAAGATTTAATTCAATTTCACGGATTCAGGTTTAAGTAAATACAATAAAAGCCTCTGACAAAATTGCAGTATTAAATAAATGCTTCGCTAATACACAGAATCACTGCTCTTTGATGATTGTGATATTACAAATAGTATATTTTGCTTATAAAACTACATATAGTAAAGATAGCATTGCTGTATTATTACAATATGTGTAATACAGAATTAATATACAAAATGTATATCAAAAATAAACTATAAGTATATTCAAGCAGCATTAATACAAAAAGTATACAGGAAGATTGATCGTAAGATCTGGATGTATTGTACAGACTGTATTAAAATTAATAAATATACAGAAAATCAATCATATTTATATGTTTTGTAATATTTTAAATAATATTACAAATTGTATATTATTTTCCTGAAAAAACTGCTTGTAAAAAGTTAAAAAACGTGTTATAATAACTAAGTCGCTGAATGCGGTCCACCCGTTCCCATGCCGAACACGGAAGTTAAGCTCGATAGTGCCGAAAATACTCGGATGGTGACGTCCCGGGAAGATAGGAAGATGCCAACATCTATATTCCTCCATAGCTCAGTCGGTAGTGACTGCGTACATTTAAGTACTCGACACTAGATTGAATTTAGAGGAAAAATCGGAGAAATCCGAACAAAATTAAATGATCCTCCATAGCTCAGTCGGTAGAGCGCATGACTGTTAATCATGATGTCACTGGTTCGAGCCCAGTTGGGGGAGCCATAACTCCGCTGCAAAAATAATTGGTGTTGATGACGCTGAGGGTCCACCCGTTCCCATGCCGAACACGGAAGTTAAGCTCAGTAGTGCCGACGATAGTGGACTGGTGACGGTCTGTGAAAATAGGAAGATGCCAATACTTCGCAGCGGAGTTTTTTTGTATACCCAAGAACCTGTGTTTTTTCACAGGTCTTTTTTTATGCTGAGCTTTGATGTTGCTCGTATAAAATTTTTTTGAGAGTTAAAACTGTACCTGAATCCGTGAAACTCATTATTGATTGTTCTGAAAAACCCAGAGATAATGCGTTGTTTTATGCATTTCAGGTTTTTGGACGGCGGCAGGCGTGCTGCGCACGCCTGCCGCCTGGCTGAAATGAAAACCCGGAAGGTTTAAAAAAAGATTTAATTCAATTTCACGGATTCAGGTGTAGTCTTCCGACATGAAAGTATTTGTCGGAAGAAGCCTTTTCCCTCGGGGAATTCAGCCTCCGGCAGGGGAGGATGAGGGGGACAGGTTTTCTTTTTTATGGACAGCAGACGCAAGGGACAGGGGGTTCGTATTTTTTCCCCTCATCAGTCAGCTTCGCTGACAGCTGTCTCGTCTGCCGACTCGGTCGGTGCTGCTGCTTTGCAGCGGTGTCCACTGGACACCCGCACCCCCCACGGGGGGAAGCCTTTTGTTACTGCGCCTTTGCGATAGTATCAGATGGCGGCAAAGAGTGAAGCGACTCTCGCAAAATTGACAGCGGCGGCACGCCGTCGGCGGTTCTTGTATATTGGGGGAAAATGTGTTATTATGGATATAACAGGTCAGAACTGGCGTGTATTAATGTGAATCAAGAAAGGAATATATAAAAATGAAACTGGGAATCGTTGGTCTGCCGAATGTCGGCAAAAGTACGCTTTTTAATGCTATTACAAATGCAGGCGCTCAGTCTGCTAACTATCCGTTCTGTACGATCGAGCCGAATGTGGGTGTTGTTGCAGTCCCGGATAAAAGACTTGACAGGCTCGCTGAAATGTACGACCCTGAGAAATATACTCCTGCCACTATCGAATTCGTTGATATTGCAGGTCTTGTAAAGGGTGCTTCAAAGGGCGAGGGGCTTGGAAATAAGTTTCTTGCAAATATCCGTGAGGTTGATGCTATCGTGCACGTTGTACGCTGCTTTGAAAATGACGACATCATCCATGTTGACGGCAGTATCGACCCGAAAAGGGATATCGAAACTATCAATGTCGAGCTTATCCTTTCCGATATAGAAATGCTGGAAAGACGTATCGACAAAACTCAGAAGCTGCTCAAGGGTGATAAGAAATATCAGACGGAGCTTGATTTCTTCAAACGCGTCAAGGAAGCTCTCAACGAGGGAAAGGCAGCACGCAGCGTTGAATGTACAGAAGAAGAAGCTGAGCTTCTTGCAAGCGTCGCTCTGCTGACAAACAAGCCCATAATCTACGCTGCAAACCTCAGCGACAGCGATTTCCGTGACGGCAGGGTAGAGGGCAACAAATATTTCGATATGGTCAGGGAAATTGCAGACAGCGAGCACGCTGCTGTTCTTCCTATCTGCGCAGAGATAGAGGCTGAGATCTCCGGCATGGAAAATGACGAAAAAGAGCTGTTCCTCTCCGAAATGGGACTTGAGCAGTCAGGTCTTGACAGGCTTATCAATGCCTGCTATGACCTTCTCGGACTGATCTCCTACCTCACCGCAGGCAAGCCTGAGGTCAGGGCCTGGACTATCAAAAAAGGTACTAAGGCTCCACAGGCTGCCGGTAAGATACATACCGATTTTGAGCGCGGCTTTATCCGTGCTGAGGTCGTAGCCTTTGACGATCTTATGGAATGCGGTTCAATGGCTGCCGCTAAGGAAAAGGGTCTTGTCAGGAGTGAAGGCAAGGACTATGTGATGAAGGACGGCGACATCGTTCTCTTCCGTTTCAACGTTTAATTGAATGAGGAATTAGGAATGAGGAATTAATTGCGTACATATTCGCACTCCCTCAGTCAGCTTCGCTGACAGCTCCCTCGGAGAGGGAGCCACTTTTTTCAGCGTAACAAAGCCGTGCAGACGATTGTTCTGCACGGCTTTTATCTCTATTTGGTGACAGTTATGCGGCAGCTGGCTTCAACACCGTTGTAAAGCCTTACAGTTACATATGCTGTGCCGGGCTTCAACGCCCTGAAGCTGCCTGTCCAGCTTGTTTTTGTCATCTGTACTATGCTGCTGTCGCTTGTGCGGTAGGTGCGGCTCAGACTTGCACTGTCGGGTGAAATGTATGCCGAAAGCTCACCCTCCTGTCCGACCTTCATATATATATGAGAGCTGTCAAGACTCGCCCACGACGGGGCTTTTCTTACAGTTACCCGGCATTTTGCAGTCACTCCGTTGTATAGCCTTACGTTTACCCATGCTGTTCCCACAGCCTTTGCCTTTATGGTTCCGTCTGACGAAGCCTGTATTACCTTGCTGTCGCTGACTGAAAATGCTCGTGTGTATGAGGCTGTTCCTGACGGCAGCTTCACGCTCAGCTTTGTGCTTTCTCCTACACCGAGAGCAACCTCGCTGCGGCTCAGAGCTGCTGACGCCGGCGCAGCCCTTACAGTTATCCGGCAGCCTGCCTCGACTCCGTTGTAAAGCCTTGCGGTCACATATGCTGTGCCGGGCTTCACAGCTGTGAACTGTGCCTGCCCGTCTGTTTTTATCATTCTGATAATGCTGCTGTCACTGCTTCGGAAGGTGCGCCCCTGCGCAGCGCAGTCACTGCCGAGAATAACGCTCAGCGACGCTGTTTCGCCCACACCCATGTACATCTCACTGCTGCTGAGCTGTGCCTTTTCCGGCGCAGATTTTACTGTGACCTTGCATACATCGGTTTTTCCTCCGGCGGTATGTACCACTATCCGGGCTGTGCCTGCCTGTCTGGCAGTAAACACACCCTTGTCATTGGTTTCCTTCATTTCAAGAACACTGCTGTCGCTTGAGCTGAAGGTATAGCCTGCCGTGACCGTACCCTGCGGCACAGAAGCAGAAAGAGTATATTCCTCTCCTTCTCCAAGCTCCAGTGATCTGCTGCTTATGCTTACAGATTCAGCAGGCTTTTTCACCGTCAGTCTGCACGATGCAGTTTTTCCGCCGGAGGTTACTGCGCTTATCTCAGCAATGCCGATATTTCTTGCGGTGATCTTTCCGTTTATGACATCGGCAACAGAGGAATTGCTTGTTTTCCACCTGAGCTGACCGACATTTGAATCAAGCATGAATACATCGCCCTTTCCCATAGTAAGCTCTGTCCTGTCAAGGTGAAAGGGCATATCAATATCTATACTGTGGCAGTCATCAGAACAGGAGATGCCGATATCATTCTTCGTTTTCGTCCCTGTGATGTTGCCGTCGGAAATATATATGCTTTCCGAGCTGATGCAGGAAATGCCGTATTCAGCGCAGCCGCTGATATCATTTTCAAGCAGCCTTGCCTTTTCTACGCCTGAAAGCATTATGCCGTCAGCTCCGCTTTTCTCTATGATATTGTTCCGCAGCAGAGTATCAGAGCATACTCTCATTTCATCCGAAAGGCTCATATCTTCACCGCAAAGCACAGTCACCGAACCGCCACCGCAGCCCGAAAAGCTGCAATGCTCCACTGTTGTACGGGAGGAGGAAGTGATACTGATACCTTCTTTTTCAGTATCGCTTATATTGGCAATGCTTACAGCTACCGCATCACATTCCGAAAGACTGATGCCTTTGCCGCTGCAGCCCGGGAACGTGTTTCCGGAATAATTTTTTCCGCCGTATTCAATATTTGCACCGATCGACATATTGCTGCAAGCCGAAAGGGAAATCCCGAAGCAGTCTTTTTTCTTTGTATCATTTTTTTCCGCAGCGGTGAAATCATTGCCGCTTATGATTCCGCTCTGACATTTTTCAAAGCTGAAGCCGCTGCCGGAGCTTATCCTGTTGTTTATCATCCTGACCGAATCCGAAGAGTCAGCCGTCACAGCACAGCCGCCGCAGTTCATAAAGCTGCAGTTATACACTGTCAGACCGTCAGAGGAATTCACTGCGCTTACAGCACTGCCGGAGGTATCCTTGAAAATGCAGTTCATTACAGTTGCCTCAAAAACGCCGTTCATAGAAATAACTGCCTTCCCGTCCGGTGCACCGCCCTCTACGGTAAGTCCGTCAAAAACACAGACCGCACTGTTGTCTGCGTCTATCAGCACCGAGGTTTTTTCAAGCTCCCATGTGCCGTCCTTTATATGTATGGAGGAGGATTTTTTACATTTGAAAAGCTTTTCAGCCTTTCCTTTTATCACAGCACCCTGAGCCTCTATCGTTATCCCGGACGGAAGATCAATGGTATCATTCAGAGTGAAGCTGCCAATGAGCTTTATGGTTTTTTCACCGGCAGCCTTGTTGCTTACCTCCTGCGCTATATCCTTTCCGGAAGCGCCCGACGAGGAATCCAGAACAGCATTATCACTGTATGAGACGTTTGAATTTTCAGAAGCCGTATTTACGCTGCTGTCTTTCCCGAAAAAAAGCAGGCATACAAAAACCGCTGCCGCTATCAATACCGCACCGGATATTAAAGCCGCTGCCTTGAATTTCATACATATCCCCCCTGTCCTGACCTTCACACTTTTCCCTATTATACCCCAAATTCCCCCCAATGTAAACCAGAAACGCGGAAACGCTCACTTCGTTTACTCAAACCCGAATCCGTGTAACTCATTTTGGTTTGTTATGAAAATCCGGGAGAGAATGCGCAGTTTTATGCATTTCAGGTCAAATAGTTGCTCACCCATAAG
>CACWVH010000156.1 GCA_902764235.1 uncultured Ruminococcus sp. | reverse complement strand
CTTGACAACCGTCAGGTTGCCTGCGGTCTTTTTGCACAATCTGACGAAAAAATTGCTGACGCAATACAGGCACTGGATTTAATCAGTGCTTCCTTAATCGTACTTTCAACAACTCTGGTTGTTTTCTGCGAAAAACCAAAAACGGCACCGCATGAAAAACGATGCCGTCTGATTATTTCAGAATTTATTTATCAAGCTCCCAGCGCTTTTTACGCTTGGAGTAGATGCTTCCTGCCACGCCTGCCGCAACAAGGGTCAGCAGAGATGCACCCAGTACAATAACGACAAGGGTTATCATGCCGCTCTTGTCCTCGGGTTCCTCAACAGGCTTCACCGTTTCATAGGAATAGATAACATATATCGGTGACGCTGTTATTTCTCCGGCTGCATTTTCAGTTGCCTGAACAAATTTGCAGCCCTCAAAGGTTTTCTGATCCGTGGCATAGCCGGTGCCCTCCTGACCGCTGATAAGATCAGTTCCGAGCAGAGTTCCGGTATTATCTATATAAATAACATTTACCTCGCCCTTTTTCTTTACATTTCCGTCCTTTATCCACACCTCACGGCTGACGGAATATTCAGTCTGATCCTTCTTTTTATCTGTGCCGTCACTGAACACAGCCTTCATGCCTTCATTATTGCCTATCTTCGGAAGCTTGAGAATGAACCAGCCGTCTCCGAGACTGCTGTCCTTTTCAAGCTGCTTTCCGGGCTTTTTACCGCTCAGCTCCTCCGTGCCGTCATCAGAGCTGCTGTATACATAGCCGAAAACCTTACCCCAGCCCTCTGCATTATAATAATGTACTATAAGCTCAGATGCCGGCTCCTGAACATAGTAATAAACCACCTCTATATCGCCGTCGGCTGTACCTGATGCATTGGTCGGGAATTTTTCCATATTCAGCTTCATACCGTCGATCTTTTTGATCCTTGCGGTATAAGGCTCACCCTCACGGACTCTCTCCACAACAGAAGGAGCCATTTCGCTGTCGCCTGTACCGAAATCCGCATCTCCCTCACGCAGATACTTTACCGTAACGTCAAATACATTTCCGGGGAATTTCTTATAATTATATGTGACAGTCTGTTCCTGTGCTGTGAACTTTCCGGTTTCATTTCCGTCTGTGCTTACAAGATCATAGTCAACATCAAAGTCAGTGCTTCTCTGAACGATATAGCCCTCGCCCTGCTTGCCCTTCAGCACCTGTGTCTCAAAAACCTCACCGCTGCCCTGATCCTTATATTCTATCTTTACAGTGCAGATATCCGATTTTGCAGCCACCTTGTCAAAGCTTTCCTTATCCACCATGATAAGAGCACTTCTCGGTGCAACGGTCACCTTATTTCCTTCGACCTCGCCAAGACCCTTGAGACCTGCCTGAGTCTTGTCTGCGATTATCTCCCATTTCTTCGGAAGAGCGGTGCTTCCGCTCTGACTGAGGGTAACCTCCTTTTCATTTCCGGAGGCATTGAAGATAACAGCGGCATATGCCCACTGCTTGTCCTTTGTCAGACTGTTTTCCAGTGTATAAGCTACAACGCCGTCCTCTTTTGTATCAGAAAAGGCTATTTTCTTTGCGCTTTCGGTTGTCGGGTCACGGAAGGGCTTGAAATTCTTTCTGATCTCGATAAGACCCTGATAATAGGAGCTGAGATCAGCATATTTGACAAGGCAGTTCCAGTCCAGCATATTTACGCTGTCAGGAGAGATATAGCTGTTTTCGTCACCGTATTTTGTCCTTGCGAAATCCTCGCCTGCCTGCATGAAGGTTATACCCTGAGAGGTCAGAGTGATCGCAGCCGCAAGCTTATTCATATTGATAAGGTTTTCGTCCCTTGTATCAAAGCTGCCGTCATTTTTCGTTGACATAACGAGCTTATCATATAGGGTGAAATTATCATGAGCAGAAATATATGTCACAGACTGTGACGGCTGCGACAGCCATGCTGTACCGTCAGTGCTGTTAGCTGTCACCGCACTTTTGACAGCAGCCGCACCCTTGCCGGACTGAACAAAGCCGCTTTCCTGTGCATTGAACACATGACCCTTTACAGCGTCACGGAAGCTGTCGTTGAAAGCTCCGATACGCTTGTCGAGACTGCGGATATTATCCTTTGTTGCGGTCTTTGCGCTTGTACTTGTAGCGCCGCCTGTCCACGGTTCGCCGTACATAATGATCTTCTTGCCGTCCTTGACCTTTGTATCAAGTGCCTTTCTGATCTGGTTCATGGTTTCCACATCATGCACACCCATAAGATCAAAGCGGAAGCCGTCGATATGATATTCATTAGCCCAGTAAAGAACTGAGTCTATCATATATTTCCTGTACATAAGATGATCGCTTGCTGTTTCGTTTCCGCAGCCCGAGCCGTCGGAAAGAGAGCCGTCATCCTTGAGTCTGAAATAATAGCCCGGAACAGTATTTTCAAAGCAGCTGCCCTTGGCGGTGAAGGCATGGTTATAGACCACGTCCATAATAACGCCGATGCCTGCGTCATGCAGAGCCTTTACCATCTGTTTGAATTCCCTGATCCTGACATTTCCGTCAAACGGGTCAGTTGAATATGAGCCTTCCGGAACGTTATAGTTTTTGGGATCATAGCCCCAGTTATATTCGTCTGAGCCGGTATTTGATTCATCAACTGTCGCATAGTCATATACAGGCAGAAGCTGCACATGAGTAACACCGAGCTTTTTCAGATAATCAACACAGGTCGGTACCTCACCCTGACCTCCGAGTGTTGTGCCGGTTTCGGTAAAGGCAAGGAATTTGCCCTTATGCTCAGGCGAAACACCTGACACCTGACTCACAGAGAAATCTCTTACATGGACCTCCCAGACAACAGCGTCTGTGGGGTCATCATAGAGAACGTGCTTATCCTTACTCCAGTCCTCAGGATTGGTCGAGGCAAGATCAACGATCATACTTCTGTTGCCGTTGACGCCGACAGCCTTTGAATAAACATCCTGTGTTTCAGTTGTAACTCCGTTATTTGTGATAAGGTATGTGTAATACTGATTTTTATGGTCGCCGCTTATTTTGGCGGTCCATACACCGTTATCACCCTTTTTCATCGGTGTGGTGGAAATATCGGTCGCACCCTTTTCATCCGAGCTTCCCGTTGCATAAAGCTTTACCGCAACTCTTCTTGCGGTAGGCGCCCACACCTTGAAGGTAGTAGCGCCCTTGGTATAAGTCGCACCGAGGTCATTTCCGTTATAAGCCTGTTCATCAAGCTTATGTGCATATTTGGTTTCATTCTTATTATTATTCTCAACAGCCTGTGCTGACATTACATTCCCTCCGATCAACATTGATGCAGCAATTACTAAGCTTACTAATTTCCTGAATTTAATCAAGCATATCCCTCCACAAATCAGATACTCAGCCGCTTTGAAAGATCCTGCTTTCTGCGGCAGTCGCTCTGACCGGGCATTTTCAGGACAAAACAATCTCTCAGACGGCGATGAGATATATAAGCCAATACTTATTTTAACATATTCATTGCAGTTTTTACAATAGATTTTGTTAATTTTATTGAAAAAACAGCAGCAGCGGATAAAACTGCTGCTGCCGTTGTCACTATTAACATATGTTTTTATGCAAGTATCTCACTTCCGCCGATTTTTATGGATTTTATATCGGATGAATTTATATTTGTCCATGCTGTCAGATTATTGTAATCATTGTACTTGTAATAAGCTATATTCATGGTAAAGGACGCACCCTTTTCGTTGCCCTTGAACATATCCGGTCCGATCATACCGCAGTACCAGAGTCCCTTGAGCCTTTCGCCGTTTTTAAGAGTTATCTCAATATCTGAGTTAAGCATATCCCTGATCCAGTTATTTGTACCAGCTTCATCTGTGCTGCTGCCGAAGGCTGTGATATCACTGTCGGTCGAGATAGTCACACTTGCGTCAAAGGAGCCTGCTGTCAGGTCGTCTATTCTGTAAGGTATACCCTCAAAGCTCAGCCCCTGTGCAGCTTCGGGCTTTGTTTCGGTAGGCTTGTAATTCAGCTGCCAGGAGCCTTCCAGATCTATCTGTACCTTTTCCTTTGTTACAACATAAACGGTACGTTTTACCATTACTGAATCCCATTCATTATAGTTTTCCACAGAAGGATCTCTGTCAGTAGTAACTATAATGGTCTGAGCTTTACCAAGTCTGTCCTTTGTTTCCCTGACTGTTTTCAATTCCTGAGCCATAACCTCTGTAAAATGCTTATATCTGTTTCTGATACCGGGATCATCATTTCTGCTTTCTTCTGAATTGCCGACAAAGCGGATATCCACAGCTATACCTCCTGTGCCGCTGCAAGACTGCCGGCTGTTTTTTCAATGATCATTGATTTCATAATATATAACGTAAGCAGATACATAAACTGTTTCATAATTTTTAAATATTTTCTGAATCCGTGAAACTCATTATTGATTGTTCTGAAAAACCCAGAGATAATGCGTTGTTTTATGCATTTCAGGTTTTTAAGTTGTTCACCCATAAGGTGT
>CACWVH010000155.1 GCA_902764235.1 uncultured Ruminococcus sp. | reverse complement strand
GTCGCGATTCACGGCTTGGTCAGCCTGATAAAGTTTTTCCCGGGCACCGCCAAGCTTATTCAGCCTGAACTGCATCAGAATTATTATCAAATGCTGATTTCCAATTATAATTTTACACATAGCCGCCAGTGTCGATTTAGCATCAGATCATTCACTTCAATACACTTATAATATTATTCCGTTCGTCAAAAATTCTGTCAGCGGTCATCTCTGTATCTTGGTACAGCTCTGCATATTTTTCGGATATGCACTTATTTTTCCCCTTTTTTATGCGGTTATCTTTCTCAATAAAAAACTTCGGACAGCAATCAGGATTTTTATCCATTCTGACACGTCTTAACAAATTGTTTACTTTTTCATAAATATTTATACATTGATTATTTCCCGGTTTTATTCTATAATTAATACAACAAAACAAACACAGCTAATTAACAACTTTTAATACAGAACATCGTTTTATTGGAGTGGAACGGTTTCTTCTTTCTCAAAGCCGGGAGCATATCATGGGGAGATATGCTCCTGTTTATTTTGTCCTTTTATCGTTAAACTGCCCCACAGCATTCAGGACGTGAATCTGTTCTGTCAATCAAAAAATCAATCTGCGTTTCAAGCTTACTTGTGCATCTGAAAATAAAAATGCAAAGTCTGTTTTTAACGAGGATCAGTATGATATTATGCTGCAAAGTTTATAAAGCGGAAAAAATCGCCGTCCCTGAGCAGGACAGCGATGATTTTTTTATAACAGATTTTTTGATATCTTGAGCGGTCTTGTAAACATTCTTTTCAGAAAATAAATCACACCGATCACCGCCATGACCGCTGTACCTAAGATAAGTTCAAATACCAGATCATTTAAAATGCCAAAGGTCATGATATTGCTGTTTGTGGATTCGATAGCCTCTGTCACAACTATACCGCCGCCGTTTCCTTCTATGCGGATCGCCATATTTATTACAACGGCACAATATTCCGCAAAGAGAAATGTCAGAAACGCTATTATTTCACAGATAACGGCGCTGAGTCTGGTAGCTCTTTTTCCGGCAACTACGTATCCTCCGAAAATACAGGACACTATCACCCCTGCCCAGATACCCCATGCAGGCCAGAACTGATACAGAAGAATATACAAAGAAGCACCCAGAATTGCTCCGAATACTGCACCTGCAATTCCGGCGGGCATATTCTGTTTTTTCTTTATGAACATATCTCTTCTTCGTTCATACTGTTTTCTTTTCCTGACGATACACTTTTCACATATCGGAACAAGCTCGCTTCCGACTATATATACACCTGTTTTTCTGTTTCTTGAGCATACACCGCATACAGGATGGATGCTTCCGCTTTTGCAAAGCCCGGTAAAGAAACGTGTGACCTCTTTAAGATGCTCCTTGTCAATTTCTGAATCTATCGTCATTCTTATATTTATCAATACCTTTTTATCTTTATACTTTGCTTTTGTTACAAAGCTTTTGTTTTCCGCCGCAAAATCCGCAAGCTTTCCGGCAAGCATCGCAATATCGTCAGGCACTGCACTCAATCCGAATGAATATCTGTTTTCATCAGTCAGAAACCCGACTATGGTATGAAAACCTTCAAAGGTATTGAAGCCGGATTTTGACTTTGCATTATATCTGTACCCGACAGTGATCAGAAACTCCTGAAATTCTCCTTCGGTCACACCGTCACCTCCGTTTCAAAAAATATTAGGCCGATCGCAGCATATCATTATACCGCTGCAAAGATCATCATACATCTCACCTATACTACCGACCATTACATATTATATAGCATTTCCCGACAAATTTCAATACCCGGCGGCGGCGGAGCGCCGCCGCCGGGTTGACAAACGGAGGGGAAACATGATACCATTTATTTTGTTAGAGGTTATGTCAATTTACGTATTTGTTTTTAACAATATTTGTATATTTTGACATTTAAGGAATCACTGAATAAATCACTCCTTGCGGCTCAGTACCTGTCTTGCTTGCCCTTTTTCCGTCATCTTGTCCAAAAAGCCCTGACAACCGTCAGGTTGCCTGCGGTCTTTTTACACAACCTGACGAAAAAATTGCTGACGCAATACAGGCACTGGATTTAATCAGTGCTTTCTTAATTATCGGTACCTATACAGAAGAATCCTGAAAAACAGAAGGCTTATGAAACTGTTTGCAGGTATCAGGAACGGAGGAAGATCATGTACGGAAAATTTACGCTTTTTAAAAAAATAATTGCTGTAACAGCCTGTGCAGCCGTGATATGCTCAGCCGGCACATTGTGCAGTACCTCAGGTGCTGAGCTGCCGTCTGTCACTGTCAGTGCTGCAAATCAGAAAACAGATGACGGCTTTGAATACCAGCTGAGAAAAGACGGAACAATCGCCATTAGCAAATATTACGGAAATGCCGGTAGTGTTGTTATCCCCTCTGAAATAAACGGCATTGCGGTAACTGAGATCTCAAACAATGCATTCTACGGCAGCAAAACACTGAAAACCCTTGTAATACCGGAGGGAGTACATACTCTCGGAAATGCGGTTTTCAGAGGCTGCGACAACTTTGAGAAAATCACGATACCGGATAGTGTAATGAATCTTCATATCAACATTTTTGATAATTCCGGAGCAAACAAGCTTACCTTAAAAACCATCATCGGCAAGACAGGCTCCGCTGCTCAGACCTTTGCTCAGGAATATAATGTTAAGTTTGTAAAGCTCACAGAGCCGAAAAATCCGGCATCGTCTGTTTCACTCAATAAGAAAAGTATCTCTATCGGTCAGGGTGAGAGCTTTAACCTCAGTGCCGGAATTTTGCCCAAAGGCTCTGATTCGGCACTGACATGGGCATCCACAGATAGTAATGTCGTGACTGTGAAAAACGGAAGGATCACCGGTGCGGGAGTGGGTACAGCAGCGGTCTCTGTAACAGCAGAAAACGGAAAAAGAGCGGTCTGCAAGGTAAATGTAAAGAAAGCACCTTCAACAGTAAGACTTGAAAAAGCCAGACTGTCACTCGGAGTCGGAGAAAGCTTCAGTCTTTCCTCCATTATCCCGTCTGACAGTGCGGCGGCAGTAAGAACCTTCCGCACAAGCGACAGCTCTGTTGTTAAAATGACAAATACAAGCTGGAAGGCTTCATTCAAAGCATTAAAAAAGGGTACAGCATGGGTGACAGTACGGCTTTACAACGGCAGGGAGGCAAGCTGCAGGATAACCGTAACGGACAGCCCGAAATCTGTAAAATTGAACAAGACAGCTGTTTCAATGGGGGTCGGAGAAAGCTTTACACTCAGCTCGATAATTCCCTCCGGCACTGCTGCGGCAGCACGTACCTTCAGGACAAGCAACAGCTCTGTCGTTAAAATGACAAATACAAACTGGACCGGTAAATTCAAAGCCGTAAAAACAGGCGTTGCGTATGTTACTGTACGACTCTGGAACGGACTTGAGGCAAGCTGTAAGGTCACTGTAAGGAATGAACCCTCAGGCGTAAGGGTCAGCCAGACTGTTATGAATATGAAGTCCGGACAGACCTCAACGCTTTCAAGCATTATCCCCTCCGGCTCAGCGGCTGCCGTAAGGACATGGAGAACAAGCAACAGCAAGATTATCAAAATGACAAAAACTAACTGGACAGGCAGCTTCAAGGCTGTCGGAGAGGGTACGGCATGGGTGACAGTCAGACTTTATAACGGAGCAGAAGCCAGCTGCCGTATCGTCGTAAAGCAGCAGCCCTATGCAAAGATCTATCTCAGCCCCTCAAACCAGTACAAAAACCTTTATGCATATGGCAATACCAATGAATGTGACCAGTGCAACCGTATTGCAGATGCGGCAAAGACTGCACTTGAACGCTGCAATTTTGCTGTAAAGAAAGCACCCAGGCTTCAGGATATGTATGTCAGTATCAAAGAAAGTAATGAGTGGGGAGCAGATCTCCATATGCCGATACACACCAACAGAGTAGGTCCGGCTGGAAAGACACCCGGAACAATGTGTATGGTATACAATAAATCAGCAGAAAATCTGAAATACGCAAGACCGATATACGAAGCTGTTCAGGCAGTTTCACCCGGTACTACCGACTATGGAGTCATTGAAAGACCGGAGCTTGCCGAGCTGAACGGTACAAATATGACAGCAGTTTATACAGAAGTAGATTTCCACGATGATCCCTCGATCGCAAAGTGGATAATTGAAAGTCCCGATGTAATAGGAGAGGCACTTGCAAAGGGCGTATGCAAAGCATACGGAGTGCCCTATATAGCACCCTGACAGAACAGAACGATCCCCGGAGCAGATACAGAGAATGTACTGCTCCGGGGATTGTTTTGTCCGGAAGATTTCGCCGACTGCGGTCGGCGACCAGGGGGGCTCTGCCCCCTCTGGACCAATGGCGTCAACTTAAGGTTTTCGGGCACTGCCTTGCGGCAGTGAGTGAAGTTTTTTGAACGCCGCTGCAAGGGGACGCCCTCTTTCGCAGGGCGTCCCCTCTTCAAAAACAGTCCACCGGACTGTTTTTGAATTCACCCCCGGCACGAGCGATTCTCATGCAAA
>CACWVH010000154.1:8430-10597 GCA_902764235.1 uncultured Ruminococcus sp. | reverse complement strand
GACGGCGGCAGGCGTGCTGCGCACGCCTGCCGCCTGGCTGAAATGAAAACCCGGAAGGTTTAAAAAAAGATTTAATTCAATTTCACGGATTCAGGTAAACGACAAATATTTTTACACTGCTGCCATTCCGGGCTGCCCTGCTGTTATCCTGGGCGAAGCGAAGGATCTTTTCCACAAAAGCAGCCTTCCCGGAAAAATTTTTCATCGCTTTGCTCCTCAGAATGACAAAGGGTGAACGCTGCCGGGAATGACAATGGGATTTAATAACTTTTACGATAAGTACGGTGCTCCTTTAAGCTTTCAGAATTTATTTTACCATATACATTGAGTCAGTTGACCTTCCGGGGTCAACAAAATGGAAATTCAGAGGGACTTCTGAAAAGGATATCCTGAAAATAAAAAAGACGGTCAATTCCGGCACAGAAGCTCACTTATATGTGGATGATAACTCCTGTGCCGTTGCTGACCGCAGGGGGTAGTTATGGCAAGACCGATAAAGACAGGACTTGACTACTTTCCGTTTGATGTTGATTTTTTCTCGGACAAGAAGATAAAGCGTCTCAGAGCAAAGTACGGGAATGACGGGATAGTTGTATATATATACGTACTTTGCATGATATACGGAGACAAGGGCTATTATACAGAATATGACGAGGATCTGATCCTTGACATTTCCGATGAGCTGAATATATCCGAGAACAGCACAAGGCAGATAATGAAATACCTGCTCAGCCGGTCACTACTGCATGAGATACATGACAGCACACTTACTGAGCCGGTCACTATCATATCCGCAAAATCAATTCAAAGACGTTATCAGGAAGCTAAGAGAAGCGGAAAAAGAATCGTCTTTGTCAAGGCAGGCTATTGGCTTTTAGAGAAGGCTGAAACGCTTGGCTTTATAAAAGTGCACCCACAAGACAATTATTCCGGGGAAAACGATGATTATTCCGGGAATAACAGTTTTAAATCCGGGAAAAACGACACAAAGGAAAGGAAAGTAAAGAAAAGTAAAGTAAATGAAAGTAAAGTATGTATGCCGATGATCCCATGCAGGGACGGGGACTTTATCATCGACAGGGAATACAGCGACGAACTCACACACACCTACAAGGATATGGATATTATTCTTTCCTTACAGCAGCTTCGCAGCTATATGCTGTCAAATCCGGAAAAGCAGAGAAATATGAGTAATGTACGGGGCTGTATAGAATGGTGGCTCAGCGGTGACAACAATGCAGGAAAATACCGCAGGAAGGTCACAGGGGCAACATATGATATTGATATGTTTGAAATCACAAATGCAGTAATTGAGGAAGGCTTCTGACACAGCGGCGGCAGGTTTCGTGTGAGCGTGGGCGGCTTCGTTTCGCTGATTCATGGATTTTACGTGCCGCTAATTTCTTCGGGGGGCGTCCGCAGGATGCGGACGCGGCAAAAGAGAAGACCCATAAGAGAAGGGGCTGTCGCCCCTCCCCTTAGCCTGCGGTGTGCGTGCTCGCTTACTGCACTCGCTCGGTGCGCTGCGCTGCCTGCGGCGTGCTCGCTTACTTTCGTAGCGGCGGCAGGTTTCGTGTGAGTGTGGGCGGCTTCGTTTCGCTGATTCAGAAATTTGTGTATCACTGGTTGAGTAGTGAAGTATTTCTACGAAAATATTATTATTTATTCACTATTCTTTATTATTTGAGTAACGCAGTGAGCGTTTTCTGATTTTTGGTGCGGCATGCCGGGGAAACACGGCTGACAATGCTGCCAAAAAGCACTATAATAATAATAGAAACAAGGCGACCAGCCAACTATGGCAGTCCCCTCATCATAAGTTATAAAGTAACCGCTGAGTTTGGAGACAGGCGGTTACTTCTTTTTATGTTTATCCGAGTACCTGACAATATCAAGAACCAAGCGGACTATTGATACTACTAAAGCTGCGGCAGCGTCCCCCTGTTAAAAAAACATAAGCTTTTTCTTCATTTTGTTGAAAATCTATTGAATATGTTGTATAATATTTATGATTCTTTATTTTGCTGTTCGTATGGGAACAATGTTAAGACTGATTTTACAGTTATTATTAAGGAAGCACTGATTAAATCCAGTGCCTGTATTGCGTCAGCAATTTTTTCGTCAGGTTGTGCAAAAAGACCGCAGACAACCTGACGGTTGTCAAGGG
>CACWVH010000154.1:0-8393 GCA_902764235.1 uncultured Ruminococcus sp. | reverse complement strand
CGTCGCGACACCGGCGGCACGCCGGCAAGATGACGGAAAAAGGGCAAGCAAGACAGGTGCTGAGCCGTAAGGCGTGATTTATTCAGTGATTCCTTAAATCAGAAAATACTTTTCACCGCCGGATCCTGCTTTCTGTAAGGTTTTTTATTTAATGATTCAGCAGCCTTTAGTGTAAAAAACGGCGGTGGCTCAAATATTTTAGGTGTGGGATAAATTATGGAGAAAAGAAAGATCGTTTCAGTGTTCAGACTGAGTGTCAGTGAAAAATCAATACTTGCCGGCAACAGTATAGATGCGGAAAATGTTTTTTGTGTGTGCGATGACTTTACTGCGTACCTGAAAAGAAACGGTGAGGTCGTTGTGCAGGATAGTGATGATATTATCAGGCAGACTGAGAAATGGCCTCGTATGATAAAGCTTTGCTCAGGTAAAAAGCATATTCTTGCCCTTGCACCTGACGGCACTGTATATTCCGCAGGCGATAATAACGAGGGTCAGTGCAATACCGGCAGCTGGAAAAATATAAAGGAAATATTCTGCGGAAATTATTACAGTGCGGCTCTTACTGAAGAAGAGGAGCTTGTTGTGACCGGAAAGGTTCACAGCAGCAGCGCTGATGAGGAAGCTGTCACTAAAAAATTCATCGGATATCTGAATAAATATAATCTCATACATGATGAACGCTTTTCCGGACTTGTAGGCTCTGTGAACGGTATCGCCGCAAGGCTCAGCTCCATGGAAACAACTGTCAGGAATGAAAGCGGTAAAAGGAATGCTGAACGCCTCAGATTAAAGAACGAGCTGAAAAAGGAGCTAAGAGATGAGCTTAAGGCTGAGCTGCTCAATGAACTCAGAAGCGAGCTTAAAAATACTTCTCCCTCGTCTGAGCGTGTAGTAAATAAAGACAAGCCTGTACATACCGGAGAAAAAAGAGTACATACCGCTCAGGGCGGCGCCGGATTTACAGGAACGGTCAGCTCTCAGAAGAAATTCTGCTATAAATGCATGAGATCCTTTAACGGAGGAAAATTTTGTCCCCGGTGCGGCTTCAATACTGAAAGCACACCCTTCCCGAATGCGCTGAAGCCCGGAACAAGACTCAGGAATCAGGAATATTTCGCAGGAGCAGAGCTGTCAAGAAACAATGCAGGCATAAGATATTCAGGCTTTAACGAAAAGCGTAATGAAAAAGTAATGATACATGAATATTTCCCGTCAGCTTACTGCTCGAGATTGCCGGGCAGCAGTGCCGTGACAGTGAACAAGCTTTCGGAAAGACGCTTCAATGAGCTTAAAGATAAATTCGTCAAATATTACCAGACGCTTTATTCCATACCGGAGAATAAAGCTGCTGTAAAAATAGTGGAAATATTTTCGGAAGGAAATTTAACCTATGTCGTTGAAAGGTTTGACAGCGATAAAACGCTCAAGGAAATTATCCAGAGAGACGGTCCGGTGAAAAACTGGGAGCAGCTGAAAAACAGCATGAGACCTGTTGCAGAATATCTGCTTGAGCTGCATGAAAAATACAAAATCGGTCATTATGGAGTTTCGCCGGAAAATATCAGGATCACTCCCGGCAAGGACTACGTCCTGACAGGCTTCGAGCCGGAGGATGTCAGACACGCCGGAGGTCTCGTTGAGCCTGAGCTTGTGAATGACTGCAGTGCGATGGAGCAATATAACAAAAGAATAAAGCTGGATCAGGCAACTGATGTATATGGCTTTACGGCAACCCTGTACTATGCAATGACAGGGATAAATGTAGGAAATGCAAACAAAAGAATTGAGAAAAGCTCGATACCGATACCGTCTGATGTATTCAACAGAGTACCGCCGTATGCGGTCGAGCTTATAAAGGGCGGACTATGGGTCAGCAAGGCTGACAGGATACAGAATTTCAGACAGGTGCTGTCCCTTCTTCGCTGAAAAAAGCTCCCGGATGGAAATGAGGTGGGAAAATGCAGGAGTTTGATGCGTCAAAAGGGCTTTTTCATTTGTTTTTTTCAAACGATGAGGATTCCTTCTATACGGAAAGCTATATCCGTACAAAGCTGAACTTTTTTCTGTATCACAAGCTTGTGGCAATGCGGTATGAATATATATATGCCCTGACGGGTGATGAAAGCTCCGGATATCAGCTTCTGTGCTTTGATAATATAAGCTCAAAGGCACTGGATGAAAAAAACGGAAGTCTTATCAGCTCTATTTTCGGGTCAAGAAGGCAGGGCACAGGCTCCGGCGGCTCTGAAAATGAGACAAGAATGAAAAGCGGCGCAAAAACCATACAGCTTGGGGCAGAAAATTCCGACAGCGTTATTCTTTCATTGATATCCCTTATGAAAAGAAAAAGCCGGGTCGCTGTCATTATGAATATGGGCGTTTTCAATTCTCTTTTGTGTGAGCCTGAGCTTGTTGAAGAACTGAAAAAGATCAATTCAAAGAATTATCAGGATAATAACAGACATATCTTTCTGATAACCTCATCAATATATTCCGGCGAAAGTCTTCGCTATTTCAAGCCGGGCACAGGAATGGGAGCGATGGGAAATGCATTTTCGGATGCTTCGCTTTTCCCGGAGCTTGAGCCATATTTTCACGATATCTATGAAATGACAAGAAACTTCTATATATATGACGAGCTGAAAAGATTCCTCGGGGACAAGGCAGTTTTCTACAATTCCCTGAGCTATGAGCATATACGCAGAATGGTGACGAGCTATGCGATAATCGGCGGCTATATGGAGGAAATGAGCATAAAGAACATCAATTGCCTGTCGGCTGTGCTTTTTGCGTATTACAATTCCGCCGAATACAGGAAGGATCATCTTCTCGGTCTGCCTGAAAATCAGAAAAGATCGCTTTCGGCGGTGGAGGAAGCTCTCAGAAACAACCGGTCGCTCAGGGCAGCCTGCGAAAGGGCAGCAAAGGAATTTGAGCAGTGCAGCGACCCGTACAAATACGTATGCAGCTGTTACAGTGACGCTGCCGACTGTGAGACCGGGATAAATATGCTGGGAGGCAATGAAAACAGTGATGAGCTTGAAATGCTCAGAAAAATAAAAAGAATATGCACCGCAAGGACAGGCAGCTGCGATCCGGGGCTTGACAGAGCGATAAGTATTCTGTCAAAGCCGGCGGCAAACGCTGCGGTAAGCTTCAGTGCGGAAAGCTTCCGCAAAAGGATAATCGAGATGACCTTCTCATCCCTCAGTGATGAGCTGAATGACAGCAGTGATATGTATCTTGTGGAATTTATGATAAGAGGACTCAACTATTATTTCGATTATTTTACCGTTGCAGGCTCTCTCAGGGGTGATGAGCTTACTGCATCTGATGTCAGCTTTGATTTCTACAAGAATGTTGCATATCTTGCGGAAAAGCTTTCAAGGGCAAGGCTTTCAAAGGCAGCCTATGAAGAAAAGTTAGAGCGGCTTTCGGAAGAAGATGCGCACAGCACAAGGATGTACCTTGAAAAAACCCGTGCCTATATCAAAAGGCTTGAGGCTTCGATAGAAAAAGCTGAAAATATGCTTTCCTCACCGATAACGACTGCAAATGCAAGAGGTCTTACAGCGGAAATGAAATTTGAAACAAGGCATCTCAAGGAGCTTGAAAATGAAAGCGAGCCTCAGGGTGAACCGACTGACAGGCTTATCAACAGTTAGGCGGATGATACCATGCAGGAAAGTTGGGGCGGCTTCAGAGCGGATCTGCCTGAGCGTAGGCGGTTTCGATTCGTTGATTCATGGATCTTCTCTCCTTAACCTCACCCCGCCCCCGCTGCGCTGCCCACCGCCTGCGGTGTGCGTGCTCGCTTACTGCACTCGCTTTCCCACGCTGCGCTGCCTTCGGCGTGCTCGCTTACTTTTGTGGCGTCTGCTGGTTTTGTGTGAGCGTGAGCGGCTTCGTTCCGCTGAATCTGAATAATTACGTGCTTGCAGGTTTCGTAAATATATAATTTATAGGTGTTTAAATAGGTGATTTGAAAGAACTATAATCAGCCCAGAATTTAAGTTTAGGTCCAGCCTTTTTAAAGGCTGGCGGGTCAAGGGCAGAGCCCTTGCGGGTCAAGGGCAGAGCCCTTGCGGGTCAAGGGCAGAGCCCTGCGGGTCAAGGGCAGAGCCCTTGCGGGTCAAGGGCAGAGCCCTCGGGAAGTACCGGTGCAGTGCCGGGGGAATGAAAGCAATAAGGAGTAGAATATAGATGGTAAATTTAGGTATAGATTTCGGAAGTACATACACTCTTATATCACATTACCGTAACGACAGGAGTACGCCGGAGGCTATCAGTATTGACAGCATAAGCCCGTATATCCCTTCGGTGGTATCCTATAATACAAGAAAAAAGGAATATAAATTCGGTAAGGCAGCTAAAAACCTGACCGGCAACCGTAATATCATCATTTATAAGGCATTCAAAATGCTTCTCAATGAACAGATGAGCGAGGAAAACCTCAGGGAAAGATTCTATGATGATGTGAATACACCCGAAAAAATAGCCTCCTTCTTCCTTGAAAGAGTGCTGAAAAGCGCTCTGGCAAAAATCGGGGAAAACAAAATAGGCAGGCTGGTTGTAGGTGTGCCGGAGGTCTGGGGTCAGAGCTTCAATACCTTCGACGGCAGGGCGGCACTGCACAGGATATGCAGCTCCTTCGATTTTGTTGAGGAAGCAGTGGTTGTAAGCGAGCCGGCAAGCGCAAGCGCCTTCTTTGCCTATAACTATAAGCTTATCAGAAATGAAAACTTTGACGGCAGAGTCCTTCTCATAGACTACGGCGGAGGTACACTGGATATCACCCTTACAAAAGTCACCTCGCTGGGTGATACCATGGAGGTAAAGGTAGAAAAGCGTGACGGCGCAGGCGAAAATACCGACAGGGAAATCGGCAACGCCGGAGTAAAATATATGGAAAAGGTCACTGAAAGGGCTATCCTTGAAAGCGAAGCCTTCGGGGATCTGGAAAAAATAGAATATGACGGAGATTTTATGAAGGCTGTCGATGAGCTTGAGGAGGCTCTGATGAGCGACAGCGAAACCATAGAGGATACCTTCCGGGAGCTTGAATATACTCCCGACGCACTTGAGGATGAGGAGCTGATCGAGCTTTTCTATAAGGGCGAAAGCATTATCGTGACCTACAAGCACCTTGACGATGTATACAATGAGATAATCTACGGCGTGCTCAAGGATAAGCTTGAAAAGGTCACCGCCGGTACAAATACCTATGAGGATAACTTCAAGATAGGTATCGTGGGCGGCTTCGGAAATTTCTATCTTGTCAAAAAACAGATCAATGATATGTTTGAGATAAGCTCAAAGGACGAAAGAACTGAGGGCATTATCGTGAACGCTGAGGACAGGGAAAGAGCTATTTCTCTTGGTGCGGCTCTGCTTTCGGATGAGCTTATCAGCATAAGAAGAACAGCTAATTTCTCCATCGGTATATATGCCTACCGCTCGGACAATGTGCTTGCAAAGCACTATGCGATAAAATACAGACAGGACCTCGAATATAATAAGATATACTATACGCTTGACGCAAAGGGCAATGACGTTCCGTATTTCACACCGTCAGGAAAGCTTGACAAATTCCTTGTGAATTTCAGCGATAATGAGGAGCTTGCCTTCGGCGCTCATCCGAGAGTCGAGTTAGCGGACAAGCTCAGAAATGTTGTAAACAATCAGTATATGATGGCGGCAGTAGGCTTTTCGGTGGATGCAACCGATTCCATTACTATCCATGTTTTTGATTACGACTGGGAAAAGATGGAAAGAAGCGAAAAGCCCGTCAAAAGCGTAAGACTTTCTACCATAAAAACTATGTTCGATGTTGTTGCATTGAATTCAAGAGGTGAGGACTGATGGAATTTCAAAGAACAGAGCGTACCCTTCGTACACTTGAGGGAAGATCGTCCCTGAGCGTTGAGGATACACTGGGACTGATAACCGATATTCTTGCCGACGTCCAGTCCGGAGCAGGCGGCTCTCCCGACAAGCTGGAGCTTGGCGATGTCAGGGGAACGCTTACGGCAATGTCTGCTGTGGGAAGGGTGCTTCTCCAGATAAACAAATCGAAGGCAGAGGAGCTTGGAAATGCTGCTGACCGCAAAAAAAGATTTGATAAGATCGCCGGAGATCTTGAAAGCGTATGCAGCGATATAGACAGCAGCAGGGATATCATCGAAAAGCTTTCCCAAAGAGAAAATGAACTCAGGGAACAGCTTTCAGAGCTTGAGGAAAACAAACGTCAGGCAGCTATGCTTGAGGAAAACTGCGACAGTATTGCACAGGAATGTGAAAGACTTGAAAATGTGGATATCACGCAGCTGAAAAGCAGCATGGACGAACAGCAGAAAAAGCTTGACGCCGCAAGGGCACGCTTTAATGATGTGACAGAAAAGCTCAGGGAGCTTACCGAGCTTTCCGGCAGGATAGAAAGCGATGTGTCCGAAAAAACAGACGCTATACAAAGAATAGAAAGCGAGATAAATGACGGCAGACAAAGATGCACTGAGCTTGAGGAAAAGCTTCAGCAGCTTGAGGACGGAGAAAAACAGCTCAGCGAGCTGAAGGCGGAGCTTGAACGGAAATATCAGCAGGCTCAGGCAGATGACAGTCAGCTGGGAAATAATGTGATCCCGTCCCTTGAGGCAAGGCTTGCGGAAATTCAGAACAGTCTCAGTGAAAAGCAGAAGCGCTCTGAGGAGCTTGAACAGAATATAAACGAGCTGAGCGGCAATATCAGCACCGTCGAAAACGATAATAATTCAAAGCTTGAACAGATCAGATCACTCAGGGAAAGGCTTGAAAATATCAATAATGATATACAGAACCAAAGCTCACAGCAGCAAAAGCTTGACGAGGAGCTTAAAGCAAAAAAGGCGGAGCTTGAAGCAAACAAGCAGCTTTCCGAATCACACCGTGAGGAGATCGCAAGATACAGGGATATCCTTATCCCGGCAGCGGTGATAGCGCTTGATAAAAGAAGCGCCTCCCTTGATGAATATGCGGCACGAAGCAGCCAGCTCAAGCGTGATATCAGCGCAAAGGAGGAGGAGCTTGAGCAGCTGAAAAAGGATATTGACGAGCTTGAGGGAAAGCTCAGTCAGGCTCAGGCAAGGAAAACCGAGGCTGAGCAGCAGATTGAGGAAAGCACAGTCAGACTCAGCGAGATCCAGCAGCAGATCGGGACTCTTGACGACAAGAAGCAGAAAATGATGGCTGAGATCGGCAGCAAGGAAGAACAGCTGGGAATGTCAAACGTTTCCGAGCTTCAGAAAAAATACGAGCAGGTCTGCGCACAGCTTGAGGAGGATCAGAGGCAGAGTCAGCAGTTAGAAAGCGATATCGCAGAGAAAAACGATGAAATATCACAGACACAGGCAGCTTGTACCGTACTTGAGGCTCAGCACAGTCAGCTCAGGTCTCAGCTTGAAGCAGAGGCGCAGAGAGTTGCAGACATGGAAAAGCAGGCAGCTCTGATAAATGAGCAGAGAGAAAAGCTCAAGGCTAAGCATGAGGAGTTGGCAGAAATACTGAATGCGCTGAGTGACCCGTCCAATGAGACAAATGTCAGAATTTGCGAGGCGGAGACCGAGGTCATGCAGGACGCTGTCGACAAGCTTTTCCCGGATGTGGATATTGCCGGACTTACCCTGTTTGAACGCAGGGATCAGCTGGAAAGAAAGAAAGCTTACTTTAAAAACGAGATCGCAGGAATAAGACAAAGACTTGAAGAATACAAGAAGGAATACAGAAAGCTGATAAAGGCTATCGAAGGAGGTACTGCATAGAAATGATCTGTATGTTTTGTAAGAATGAAATGGCGGAGGGCGAGATAAAATGCCCGGTGTGCGGCTTCACCCATATGAATTTCACCGAAGAGGGCGGAGCCGAGGTCATCAAAAATATGGTGACTGCCTATAAACAAAGAAAGCTTGGGGGGATATTTGTTGAACTCGTAAGCTATAATTACACCGTTGAAAACGGCGTGGTAAAGGACGACGGCGAATCACATATAAAAATATGTGAAGCCTCAGAGCTTGAAATGGATACGGTAAAATGGTCCGGAAGCTCCTTCTATGGTCCGGAAAAGGAAAGGAATATCAGCATAGATATCGTTGTGGGAAATGAGCAGAAAAAGAAATATTCCCTGCCCTTCCATATCCCGGCAGTGTCCGAGCTGCTTGTGGGAGTAAAGCTTGAAAAAGGACTCAAGGCGAGACTTGCGGCAGGCGAAAGGGATAATTTCGTATTGTCAGAGCAGTTCGACCTGTGTACAGAATAAATAAGACCCGAATCCGTGTAACTCATTTTGGTTTGTTATGAAAATCCGGGAGAGAATGCGCAGTTTTATGCATTTCAGGTCAAATAGTTGCTCACCCATAAGG
>CACWVH010000153.1 GCA_902764235.1 uncultured Ruminococcus sp. | reverse complement strand
TATGGGTGAACAGCTTAAAAACCTGAAATGCATAAAACAACGCATTATCTCAGGTTTTTTCAGAACAATCAATAATGAGTTTCACGGATTCAGGTATTATTTTTTATAAGAAAGTTGATTTCCATACCAACTGCTCAGCGGTGCTTGACTATTTCAAAGGAATTCTCCTGATGAACATCTCCGCCGAGAGTTGCTACCTCATAGGGGTCAATGCCGTTTTTAAAGAGCACATAGGGCATTGCCACCTGATCTCTTTTTATAAAATTCCTGAACTGATCCCACCACTGCTCCATGATATTGATACACTCGGGATTATGATGCTCCCTGACCAGGATATCGCAGGTGATAAGACCGTAATTTTCCGGGAAACCCTCAGACCTGAGCTTTGAAACATATGCGTCAATGCTCTCATCCGTATCCTTTTTCAGTGATTTACAGAATCTTGCCTCCTCATAGGCGCAGGTCCTCTGAGAATGTCTGAAATGGCTGAAGCCCCGGGCAGACATCCTGTTGACGTGCTCTGTAAAATCCGTGCATACCCTGATATTTCCGTCAACATAGATCGAATATTTGTGATCCTTGAATACCTTATGGGGATTCATTTTGAAAAAGCGGTTTTTTTCCGCCGATGTCAGTCCCCTTATTTCCTCAAAGGAATCCGCATCTATTCTTTTCCATTTGGTATTTTCAGGCAGCTCAAAATCCGTCACCGCATAATAATCAATATTATCCGGCTGAACTATCGGCTCCTGAATACTGTCATAATTTCCTATAATGCAGGTATACACAGCAATACGGTCATCGCTGAAATAATTTGTATCTGATCTGTCGTTTTTTGCTGTAGGCAGGTTTTTATAAACCAGCGCACCCCTGCCCTTTCCTCTCAGCTTGTCGCCAGCCCTCTGGAGAGTATCGGAAAAGCTCCTGTTTTTCCTGATATGCTCCCTCAGACCAAGACGGTAGATTCTTCCCTCAAGAAGCTCTCTTTTTTCCTTAACGAGTATCTTCAGGCTTTCATTATATTCAATATAAAGCTTCTCAAGCGCCTTATCCATATGATGCATTACGCTTCACTCCTTTTTATTGCCTCTCTTCTTTTCATATCCTCAATAGCCATTGTGACAACGAGAAGCGGTATCAGTACATATAATCTGAAATAGGTAACCTGTCCCCATTCCATGAACATCAGTGTAAAAAAGAAGGTCACACCGAGGAAATTCCATTTTGATTTCATAAAATCCGTACCTATACGCACCTTGAAGAAATCAGTTTTCGGAGTCTTTATCCTGAAATATCCTAAAAGGTTATTGAAATAGAACCAATAATAGGTACAGAAGCCTACGATACCCACATCTGCTAAAAGCTCCATATAATTGTTATGTGCATATACATTCCATTTGTTGTAATTCATAAAGGAATAATATCCTACACCATTGAACCAGTGACTTCTGAATACATCCCACGCAATTACAATAAGCTCCCTGCGCTGATCCGTACTTGCGTCCGACTTGACTCCCATGTCGATATTCAGCATTTCCGATACAACGACAAGCGTTTTCTCACCGATAAGCTTATACAGGAAGTCATTTGAAAGTATCAGCCACAGTGTAAAGCCGGCAATCAGCAAAAGGATGAATACTCTTTTCAGTCTTTTTGTAATACTGCCACTTCCGGCAGAAACAAGGTACAGTATGATAAATGCAAGCGCAGACACAAGAAGCACCTTGCGGCTTCCCGAAATTATGATATTTGCAAATATGAAGATTGCCGGGATATAGTACATCTTGCTGAAAACGTATGCAAGAAAAAGAACCACACAGAATACGAGTGCAAACTGAGTCGTGAAATGGTTATAATTTACTCCAAGACCTGTTCCGTACAGTCTGGTATCGAATTTTGAGATAAGCTCGCCCATAGGGGTATGTATGAGCGCCCGCAGAGTAACAAATACTTCTGCTGCAACCAGCGCTGTCAGAAGTCTCAGACCATCATTTTTTCGTCTTATATATTCATTCACGCTGTATACCGACAGTATTATCGGGATATATGTATTGATGATAAGCTGTTTTATCATTGATAAATTGCTTTGCTCTGACCACAAAAATGAAATTGAACACCAGAACACCATCAATGTATACCATATTAAATATTTTTTTGCATTGTCAGTAAATCTGAGAAGGCTTATTTTCTGCTTGCTGAGCAGGAAATATGCAAAAACAAGCACAGTAACGCCTAATGAGAGAAAATCATCATATCCGGTATTTGTATGAAAACCCAGCTGCATGAGCAGCAGCAGCCAGATCATCACATCGTCTGTCCTGAACCTCAATTTCATTTAATCACCCCGATCCGTCTGAGCTTTTTCTCCGTTATCATGGCACAGAGCTGTAATCAGCCTTGCATATTCCTTCATCATAAATTCCTTTTTCTTTTCAAGGACTGATGAATTGTCAATGATATTCTGCCGGAGCTGTTCCCTGTTATCTATGAATTCCATGGTTTTTTCTGCTGCTTCGTCTGTTGAAATAACTGTGCCCGAGATAACATACGGATAACCGAGGCTTTCATAAAGACCCTCAAATTTGCGGCTGTATGAAAACGGTATCGCAGCAACGCCGGACGAATAAGCCGCAACGGTTGCGTGCATTCTTGCGCCGACGAAAACCTCCATTCCTGCGATATATGATTTTGCCTGCACAGGACTTTCAAAGAAAGGCGCTATACGGACATTGCTGTATTTTTCCGCAAGGTCATTGCAGATATACCAGTCATTGTCGGCAACATCCCTTGAGGTCTTGTACACCACATGAGGGATGAGATGGACTCTGTATTTTTCGTCCTCAGAGTATTTTTCAAGAAGTCTGTTTATATATTCACGGTAGTCAACTGTAAGTCCGAACTGATTGTTACCCGTATAACCGCCGTTCCACAAAAGACCCGAAACATTTATTCCTATATTTATCCTGCCGCTTTCCGCCTGCTGCTTTTCATATGGCAGGAAGAATGCGATATCAGTTGTCAGCACCGGCTTTCTTTTGCCGAGCTTTTCCGCAACGGCTGCCGATTTTTCATCCCTTGCAAAAACCTCATAGCTCTTTTTTATTATATCCGCAGCCCACCGTCTGCTGATCGCCTTATTATAGGGTCCGTAGGTCTGACTGCCCAGTACAAGGGGTGTTTTCCTTTTTATTACAGCCTTTTTATATATTGAGCGTTTCAGGAAACGGCTCATGCCGTATATATCCGTAAAGCTGTCGCCTGCTGTGAAATCAAAGATGATGTCACATTCATCAAAGGCTGCAAGCATTTTTTTTCGCACGCCGCTGTTTTTCCAGCTCAGGCGCACAAAGCTGTAGCTGAGTCTTTCAAATTCAGCCTTGAGAGGACGCTGATCGTCAGCACCCGAAAGTATCCTGACCTCAGCCTTCATATCATTCTGTTTTGCTATTTCATCAAGTATATACATAAAGGAGTAGGAAAGCGCACTGCATCCGAGGTTTCCCGAATGGAACGCAAGTCCCAGAGCTCCGACAGTAATTGTTTTCACATTTATCCCTCATTCATTTATCTCATATTAGCTGATTGTAAAAGTCCAAAAATCTTCTGTTTATGCGGATAATCAGTATTGTAATTCGCCGGCGGCGCAGAAAATGACTACTTATATCTTAGAGGGGCAGTGTTTTTGCCGCCTGCGGCGGCAAAAACACTCGCCAATTTACAATCGGCTATTATCTCATATAGCTGATTGTAAAAATCAAAAAATCTTCTGTTTATGCGGATAATCAGCATTGTAATTTACAAATTTTCTCAGATGGCGGTTTTTTACTTACAATTTCTGAATTTTCTCCATTTTTCAATCGGCTGTAATCTCATCTATAAGCACGCCAAGAGAGGCTATCAGGTTTTTATAGTAAAACTCACGTTTTTTCCTGCTGCTGCCGGACGCCGAATCGGTGGATACATCTTCCTTATGATACACCGCAAAATCCGGTGTATAAACACTTTTCAGACCGTTTTTTATAAGCCTTCTGTGCAGTATATCCTCCTCACCGTACATGAAGGTACGATCATCCAGTCCGTCAAAGCGGTCAATATAATCACGTGAAAAGATCATAAAGCTCCCGTGAAGCGTAACATTTTCATATCTTCTGAAATGGTCGCATATCCTGCTGCGTTTTTTCTTCTTTCTGAAAATCCTGCGCCAGATGATATATACAGGTCTGATATAAAGCCTTTGAAAAAGCAGGAAGCTTTCAAAATCCTTTTTCATATCCTGCGCCTGTTTTTTTGACAGTGCCTGCATACGCTGCGGATTTGAGGTATATCTTCCGTCCCTTGTGAGTATCATGGGACCGAGCACCGCAAAGCCGCTGTTTTTGTATTCACTGTCTGTTTTTTCAAGCATACCGTCCTCAAAAAGGACAATATCATTATTGCTGAGTATTATATACCGGCAGTCGAAATTTTCCTTTGCATATCTGAACCCGAGATTATTTCCCCTTGCAAAGCCGAGGTTTTCGCTGCTTTTTATCACTGTGACGTCCGGGTCTCCGCTGTACTTATCCTCAAGCACCGCCCCCGAGCCGTCCGGAGAAGCATTGTCCACAACAATTACATGGATCCCTGCCCTGTCATTATGCTCAAAAACAGAGCTGATACATTCAATCGTATCATCAACAGCCATATAATGCAGTATGACAAATGCCATATCAAGCTTTTTCTTTTCCATATAATCTGATCACTTCTTCATATACGCCGTAGATATTTGCGGCATTGATCTCTTTTGTGAAATTTTCTTTCACTCTTTTCCTTGCCCTTGCAGTTATTTCCGGCAGCTTGTCCCTGCTTTCAAAGACTCTTACAATACAGTCCCTGAGAGAAGCCTCATCCTCCGAGCGGTAGAGAAAGCCGTCCCTGCCGTCCGTTATTATCTCGGGGTTTGCGCCCGAATCAGATGCTATAACCGCAAGCCCTGTATACATATGCTCAACAGTAACTCTGCCGAAGGCTTCGTTTCTTGAGCATACAAAGGCTCCCTCATATTCCGGCAGTATCTCACTTAGTCTGTCCGTATAGCCGCAGAAGCTTATCCTGTCGGAAAGTCCGTGGGAGGAAACATATCTTTTCAGCGAGTCTATATAGGTCTGCGCTCCTCCGCCGTAGAGATCAAGATGGATATGCTCCCTTATCTCCTCCGGCAGACTCTCTATTGCACGTATTGCCTGTATCTGACCCTTGTTTTCACAGAGCGTTCCTGTAAAAATAAAATTCAGATCAGGCTTTGTAAAATCATGTTCAATATTTTCAGGGTAAACGGAAAGATTGATACCGTTGTATACCCTTCTCATTTTCGTTTCATCGAGTCCCCTGCCTGCCCATGCTTTTTTCACAGCGTCTGATATCACAATAAACAGACCGTTTATGCCATTCATAAAGTCAATGGCATTTTTCCTGAGATAAATGCAGTCGTAATCCTTTTCTCCTGTTTCCCTGATATGCCAGACATGGGGGATGTTATATTTTTTGCTCAGCTGTGCGCCAAAATCGTCACGGTTGACATTCGTATGGATAATATCAGCGTCCGAAAGATCAACCAGCTTTTCTATCCGCTCAAGCGCAGCCTTATTTCCCTTTTTTCTTTTGAGCTTATAATGCGGGATAAGCATAGTTTTCACAAGCCTTCTGAGCCTTGTACAGCCTCCGCCTATCATAAACGGCTCATAGCCGATAGTATGAGTCTCTATACCCTTTTCCCTGCACCATTTGCTGAGCATACCGTCACGATAAGTCAGCACCACCGGCACAATGCCGTAATTATTTTTCAGTGTTTCTATTACTTCCTTCTGCGAGCGGAAGGCGCCTCCCTGCTCGCTTTTATTCGGAATATAAACTACCTTCATGGTTCCTCTCCCGGATCAAGGAAGCACTGATTGTATCCAGTGCCCCGTATTTCGCCGTAAGGCGTGATTTATTCAGTGATTCCTTAAAGCTTTTTCAACATTACCTTGAGCTTTATCACATAATTAAAGCTCCTGTTTTTAAAATCAACGTCACTTTCCCTGAGAAGATTTTTCCTGTTTTTAAAGGAAATATCATAATTGCAGATATCCTCTGCTATTTTCTTATATTCGGGCGTCATTCTGTCGCCGTAGCACAGAAGCAGGTTTTCGCACTGCTTTTTGAGCTTTATGCTCATATATCTTTTCACCTGTCTGTATCTGCCCTTGACTCCCACATTCAGACCGACCGCATTTCCTCCGTGCTGACGATAATTTATCCTTGCCACAGGATCGACAACATAGCTGCCGCCCAGCGCAAGACAAACCTTGAACGCCCAGTTGTCATGGCAGTGTATGAATTCAGGCTGTGCGCTGTTGAGTGCGTCAAGAAGCTGACGGTTGAATACCGCAGTACAGCCTGCGACATTGCTGAAAAAGAAATTCGTATGGGGATTTCTCTGAGTATATACGGAGTGGACGGAAATAAGCTCAAGCTCCTCATCCACAAGCTTCTGTCCGCAGTAATACATAGCAGGCTTGCTGTTATCCATATCATCAAGCTCTGTCACCGCAGCAAGAAGCTTGTCGTCATCCCATACATCATCCTGATCGCAGAATGCATAATAATCTGCCTCAGGTGCATTTTTCAGAAGATCAAGAAAGCCCTTCTGAACATTGAGATGCTCTCCTGTATACCATTTCAGAAGTCCCCGGCTCTGATAATCCTCAAGGATGGTCTTTGTTTTGTCAGACGAGCCGTCATCCCTCACAAGGATATTCACCCTGACGCCCTTTTGTGCGATAAGACTGTCAAGCTGCTGCTTGAGAAATCTTTCACCGTTATATGTTGCCATAACGACTGTGACGCTGTGCATTTTTTCTGCTGTCCGGTCGAACCGTTCAAGCTCCGGACGGTGAATATCTATGGTAAATAAAGCTCTTTTGCCCTCACGCATACCCTCTGATATCAGAAAGCTGTCATCTCCTGCCGCAATGGGTGCAGCCGTCACCGAAGTGCAGCAGCTCTCCGGCATCATTTTCTGTGCAAGAAGCCTTGAGCGCTTATCCTTTTTTGTCAGAAGATAAAGCTCCGTGCTTTTCCTCTTTGCATTGTAACACAGTGCGGCGAAAATACCGTTTTCGCCAAAGGGCGTGAATTTTATTATATTATCAAGCTCAGCCCAGAAAAGCTCCGGCTGATTGTGAAAAACATCTATACAATAAAAATGTGATGCCCCTCCGTTTTTTCTGAAAACACCGGTTATTTCGTCATTACCGTTCCAGCAGACGCTTACCGGCTCAAGGGCTCTGTCTGCGCAAGGTCTGAGATTTTTTCCGCTGATATCACAGACAAGAAGTCTTTTTGTAAGCTTATCCCTGTCTTTGATAGTATGAATGAACATTATTTTCTTGCCGTCCGGACTGATACGGAGACTGTCTATTGAATGTACGGCATCCTCCGCTGCTTCATCCGTCCTGAAGCCTGTGATATCGTCATATCCAAGAATTTCGCTCACGCTGCCGTTTCCGGTATCTACTCTGATAACGGCAGGCTTTCCGGCGGAAAGTCTTTTCAGATTTGCAAACGGTATTGCAGCAGCGGTTTTTCCGTCCGCTGTGATATCTGAAATATAAGAAGAAAGCACCCGGACTGCCTTTTCAGCCTTCGGGTCATATATTACCGCACAGTCCTTTGAATCTATCATATCATTATAAACGATAAGATCATTTCCGTCCTGCTTTATCCACCTTGCATTGCAGCCGGAGCGATGATCCCAGAGATGCACCATACCGATGCTTTGAAAAGCCTCGCTGCCGTATGTGAGTATACCAAGCATTGCACATTCTCCAGGCAGCGGTGCCTTACCGGAGTATGGTATCTTCAGAGCAAGCACATATTTATTCTGAGGGTCAGTTATCCCTCCAGAGCCTGCCGGGATATACCGGAAGCCGTCAAACGGAGAGAGATATCTGATTTTTCCTGCCGCATCAGACAGCGGCTCTCTGTTTATATCAAAATCGAAGCTCATATCAAACTCTCCTTACAAAAACTGTAAAATGCGGCTCAACAGAGTAGGACGAGCTTTAACATTCTTCCGCACACATTACTCCCATTTAACCACATACACTTTTATATTGTATAACCTATCCGTTATTTTGTCAATCTGTAAAAAGCACAAAGAAAATCCCGGCGGAGTACCTCCGCTGTCAAAATTGCGGGGATCGCTGCGCTTATGCTCCGCTCCTTCCCTCTGAGCAATATTGTCGAAGTCGCAGTTCAGGATTTCTTCTGATAAATACTTTTATTTTGGCTGACTCAAGTTCTTTTCGATATCTTGTTTCGCCAATTATTATTTATACCTGAATCCGTGAAA
>CACWVH010000152.1 GCA_902764235.1 uncultured Ruminococcus sp. | reverse complement strand
CGCTTGATATGTTCCCACAGTCGTCAATGCCATTCATCATGCTGCTCGCTGTACTCGCTCATGATGTCTGAAACGCTTCTATTCATGAAGTATTCGCCGTATTTTTCGTGCTCGGTCAGAGAGCGTGACATCAATACCACTGTCTCAACATGTAATAGTTAGGCTAAATTTTGCTTAATTTCAACTATTGAAAAATCCTGTATTTTCAATGTCTACAATGCTCTTTGACATCTAATCAGAGGTTTCAACTCATTAGGCTATTTGACTTATTGAACAGCTTTAACATCTCATCTATTATTCTTTGAACTGTATTTTTTATCCTTGCGATGAGTACCCTTTTCATCTGTCACTACATTGCTTCTCTTTGTTCGTTCATCCTGTACTGCTCTGAATTCACTTTCGGTTATTATCGGAGGATGACACTCTTTCATCTGATACAGGTATTCCTGCGTGGCAGAATCCAATAGCGTTACCGTACCTGTATATTTTTCATTTGAAAGCATCGTTTCTATTGCTCTCTTGTTCCATTTTTCTTTTCCGGTCGGAGAAGGAATGCCTGCATCAGAAAGATTTTTGATTATACCAACGACACTTGCTCCATCAAGATACCAACGAAAGATATCTCTTACAACCTTTGCCTGTTCATTATCAATAACAAGCTCACCATCTTTATCTTTTGTATAGCCATACAGCTTTCGTTTGTAAAGACCTGATGTTCCGTTTACAGCTTTCATTGCAAGTCCCATACGGATATTCTGACTTCTGCTTTCGTTTTCAGCCTGAGCCAATGATTCCATGATTGATATCATAAGATGACTGTCAGTTTCATCCGTATCAATCTTTTCCTGCTCAAAAATAATCCTCACTCCGGCATTCTTAAGCCTGTTGACAGCATTTAAAGTTTCTACCATGTCCCTTCCGAATCGACTGATGCTTTTTGTCAGCACAACCGAAATATTATGAGCCTCACACTCCTTGATCAATCTGTCAAACTTCCGACGAGGAGTACTTCCTTTCGCAGATGCAATATCAATAAATACATCTGTCAATCTCCACTGCGTTACATCTGCAACGGCCCTTGTCAAAGCAGATATCTGATTACTAAGACCTGAATCCGTGAAATTGAATTAAATCGTTTTTTTAAACCTTCCGGGTTTTCATTTTAGTTAGGCGGCAGGCGTTATGGGTGAACAGCTTAAAAACCTGAAATGCATAAAACAACGCATTATCTCAGGTTTTTTCAGAACAATCAATAATGAGTTTCACGGATTCAGGTAAGACTATATAACTGTGCTTTCTCTGACGTACTGACTCTGCAATAGATACCGACTCTTTTTACTAAAAGTTCATTCTGGGCAGGGATATACCATACTTTTAAAGCCATAATCTTTTCCTCCAACCATTATTTAGCCTAATTATATCAGAATAATTATCAAAAGTATAGCGGTTTTTATTAAAATTAAAGAAAAATACAAGTACAATAAATCTCTATATTAAAGAAATATGCGTTTATTATGCGTTTATAATCACAAACCAATTATTTTTAATTAGGCTATTTCACCTTTTCAATCGGCTGAAATAACAGGATTCTCCATAAGAATACTTTTTTGTATAGAAGATTATCTGAATAGTTGAATTATAATTGAAATAAACCCTACCCTATGATAGAATAATGATGTAATCTACTCTGAAGCAACAAAACAATAATTATTATCAGGAGGGAACAACAATTGAATTCCTACAATTTTTCAGAGAAAGACTGGAAACTATACAGAAACAAAATAGCCGGCTGGCAGGAAGCATATATGGAAAGACTTTGCGAAGAATATATAGAAATTCTTCGTGCTGATGAAATCGGCTCTGAGCGTTTCTGGAAGCTGCACGACAGGATAAAAAAGGACAAAAAATCTCCGGGAGTATTAATAACGAGAAACTCCCGATCAGATATGATAGATAATATTTTGGGCCTTTTGATTTATAGAGTAATAGCAATGGATGACCTTGATGATTTCAGCGAGGAACTCAAAGAACATCTTGTTTTCATCATAAAGAACCATCCGGAGTTTTTCGTTGATAAAAAAGAAAGTGAAGAATAATATGGATAAGATCAGTTTTATTATTACAAAGGATTCTTTTCGTATAGATAATGCAGTTCAGAATAATCACAGCGATATAGCAGATGAGTTCTCAACCGCACCCTATCAGACCTTTTACCGTCTTGTTTTTTCGGCACGTCCAGATTATCTTGATGCGGCGGGTAGTTATATATTTCGTTTGGCAGAAACTTTTACTGAGGATCTTGCCGCTGTTTCCGGTATTGAGCTCAGCCGTGAAAAAACGGAACTTATTCCCGATAACGAAACTATCGAAATGCTGCTGGAGGGTGTCCCCTTTGTACTTGGTGCGGAATATGTGACAAAGATCTGGATAAAGCGTCAATACAGACGCTTCCTTGAGGTTTTCAGAAAAGAGATAAAGGAATATCCCGGAAAGGTGTCACTTTATTTTGCTGAACAGAATGAAAAACTCCATGTTCCGGAAAGAATCTTCTTTCATCTGGTAGAAAACACTCAGGGAGATTACCCGTTTGCTTTTCTTGCGACTTATGCAACCAAAACTGAAAACGGTGGAGTACGCCATGTTCCGCTGCAATATGCCTTGACGGAATATAACGGAGATAAGAGAAAAATACTCGATCTGCTTTCCTGCCTTAACAAGGCAGCCGAAGTATCGGAGCTGATCGGAAGTTTTATGGAAAGCGGAGAGCTTTTTCATCCTCTCGGACTTTCTTCCGACGAAGCGTACAGTCTGCTAAATGATATACCCGAGTTGGAGTCAGTTGGCATCCGATGCCGTATACCCAACTGGTGGAAAAAGCGGTATAACAGCATTGCTGTTTCAGTAAAAGTGGGTGATGAAAAGCCGAAGCTACTGGGGCTTGATTCGGTACTGAGCATGACGCCGAGCCTTACGGTTGGCGGTGTTCCACTGACCGAGGATGAAATAATGCAGCTTTTAAATCAGACAGAAGGTCTGTCTTTTATTAAAGGCAGATGGATAGAGGTAAACCACGCACAGCTCAAATCCCTGCTTGATGAATTGAAAAAGCAAAGGGGCAATATTACATTTCTTGAAGCCCTTCGTGCAGAAATATCCGGAACCTCGGATAATGAAGCTGATAACGGTGTTATTATTACCAACGGAAAATGGATGAAGGAATTTCTGAAAACGCTGAGAAGTCCTGATAAGATCAAAAAAGAACCGCTCCCTTCTTCCTTCTGCGGAGAACTTCGCCCCTATCAGAGCAGCGGCAGAAACTGGCTGCTGCAAATGAATAAGATCGGCTTCGGATCCTGTCTTGCGGATGATATGGGACTTGGAAAAACCGTACAGATTCTCGCCTTTTTAGAAAGTCTGCGAAAGGAAAAGCCGGGTGCAAGGGTACTGCTTGTAGTACCTGCTTCGCTTTTAGGAAACTGGAAAAAAGAGAGTGCAAAATTTACGCCCGAAATGACCGTTGATATTCTTTACGGCAAAAAGGCTGATGCTCTTTCCGAACAGTTCAAAAAATCTTCTGCATTTCTGACAATTACCACATATCGTATGGCTTGCACCATTCAAAACCTTTATGAAAGAGAGTGGGACTGTGTAATTCTTGATGAAGCTCAGGCAATAAAAAATCCGCTGACAAAGCAGACAAAACAGCTGAAAACACTGAAAAGCAGAATGAAGATTGCTCTGACAGGTACGCCTATCGAAAATGATCTGTTCAATCTGTGGTCGATATTCGATTTTCTCAACAAGGGACTACTCGGCAGCTCCGAAGAATTCCGCAAATTCTGCCGCAGCCTTCAGGATCATCCCGAGGGCTATGCAAAACTGAAAAATATGATTGCACCCTTTATGCTCCGCAGAGTCAAAACAGATAAAAAGATCATTTCTGATCTGCCCGAAAAGTTTGAGCAACCTGATTACATAGAGCTTTCAAAGAAGCAGACCGTCCTTTACAGAAAGCTTTTGGCAGAAACCGAGGATGCTCTTATGGAAAGTACGGGCATACAAAGAAAGGGACTTATTCTTTCTCTTCTGCTGCATCTCAAACAGATATGCAATCACCCGGATCAGTATCTCGGTCAGGATGAATTCGACCCGATACAAAGCGGCAAATTTGAGATGCTCAGAGAGATATGCCAGACCATTTACGAAAAACGTGAAAGAGTTCTGGTATTTACCCAGTTCAAAGAAATGACAGGACATCTTGATAAATTCCTTGAACAGATATTTCACTGCAAAGGAGGAGTTATTCACGGAGGTGTCAGTGTCAACGAACGCTCGGAACTGGTAAACCGTTTCCAGAGTGAGGAGTATATGCCCTACATGGTGCTTTCTGTCCGTGCAGGAGGTACAGGTCTGAATCTTACCAAAGCTAATCATGTCATTCACTTTGACCGCTGGTGGAATCCTTCTGTTGAAAATCAGGCAACAGACAGAGCCTTCCGTATAGGTCAGGACAAGAATGTCATGGTGCATAAATTCATCTGTCAGGGAACGGTTGAAGAAAAAATCGATGCTCTTATCAATTCCAAAAGGGAATTGGCGGAAAATGTGATAGGCTCAGGCGGCGAAAGCTGGATAACGGAAATGAGTAATGACGAGCTTCTGTCTATGCTCAGACTGGAGGTGTAAGCTATGATAAAGCGTTACTGGGATGAAATGAACTTTCCTCAGCCCACAGACAGGGAACTGAAAGAAAATGCAAAGGCGACCGCCAAAAAAGCTGCAAAAAAAGGAAAGGAGTTGCATCCTGTTGTTATCAACGGACGTCAGATCACCAAAAGCTGGTGGGGAAACGCTTGGTGCAGCAACCTTGAAAGATATGCGGATTTTGACAACAGACTTCCGAGGGGTAAAAGATATGTCAAGACAGGGGCCGTTATTGATCTTGAAATAACAAAGGGAAAAATACTTGCTCGTGTTCAGGGAACAAGAAAAACACCATATAAGGTAGAAATTCGTATCAGTCCGCTTTCCGAGCAGCAGATACAGACCATAACAGACAAATGCGGCAAAAAGGTAGATAACCTGAGCAAACTTGTCAGCGGGGATTTTCCTGAGGAGCTGAAAGAGGTTTTTATCGGTCATGGCGGTCTTTTTCCGAGTCCGAAGGAAATATCCTTTAATTGCAGCTGTCCCGACTGGGCGCTTATGTGCAAGCACGTTGCGGCGGTGCTGTACGGAGTCGGAGCAAGGCTTGATGAAGATCCCCTGTTGTTTTTCACGCTTCGGGGAATAGATACGAATCGTTTTGTGGATGTTGTTATCGCCAACAGAACGGAAATGATGTTAGCAAATGTAAACAAGCCAAGCAAGCGTATCCTTTCAGATACAAGCCTGTCGGATATTTTTGGTGTTATATAAAATGCAGCACAGCCTGCCGATATATTCGGATGGCTGTGCTGTTTACTGTTAAATCACATACACAAAACATATATGTATCTTTATTTAGATAAAACTAATGTAACCTGAATACTTTTTCGTAATTTTAGCCTATTTATTGTGCAATGATTCATAAATGATTATTAGGTTATTATCAATCGTTTCGCAGTTATAACCACAATATATTGTGTTTTTATATCAAATGATACTATATGTTGCGTGACATCAATACCACTGTCTCAACATGGCACGATACCTCGATATGAATGTCGGCGTTCGGGGAAATATATCCATGCTGCAACTGGTTAAACATATCATTAATTATTCTCTGCCATCGGGCTTCGGCATATATTGCCGTGGCAGATGAACATTACTTTTATCATATAAAATTCCTTTCTCGAATTGCTGTAAAAGGGCATTAAAAGCCGCATTTTGCGAGGGTATCCTAATGTTGTGGTTACTTTGACAGAGCGTGGCGAAAATTACAATTCTTTGCAA
>CACWVH010000151.1 GCA_902764235.1 uncultured Ruminococcus sp. | reverse complement strand
GCCGGCCGCAGGAATACTTTATGTATTCCGAGGATTGACAACGAAGTTATGCGGATTTTAACGCCAAAGATATTAAAGTATTCTATCGAATATTAGTATGAAGCAAGGATTGATTTTTCCTTTGATATAAAGTAGTCTGCTTTCTATCAAAGAATAGTATTAAATAGCAGGAGCATCAGCCTTTTTGTCAAGGTCCGATGCTCCTGCTTTCGTTTATTTTTTTCTTTGTAAATCACTCATTCAGCCATACGGTCACTTTATACTAATACCTGAATCCGTGAAACTCATTATTGATTGTTCTGGCAGGCGTGCTGCGCACGCCTGCCGCCTATCTGAAATGAAAACCCGGAAGGTTTAAAAAAACGATTTAATTCAATTTCACGGATTCAGGTAATATTCAATAAATGTATAATTTTTCAGACCCTGTCCTTCGTCAAGGACAGGCAAAAAGCATGAGAAATCGGTGGCTTTCAGCCCCCGAACCCCTGACCAAAGGCAGAGCCTTTGGAAACCGCAAGCCTTTGTAAAGGCTTGCGCGAAACTTTAAATTTTAACATTTAATTAAAAATTAGTATGAAGCCAGCTATAATTCATCATTGAGAAACGGAATTATCTTGTTTTCGGAACAGACCTGCTATGCAAAAAATCATAAGTATTACAGCAAATACTGCCCCGGATATACGGACGACCCGCTCAAGCTCTATAACTGACTGAGAACCTGTATACTCCTCACCGTCAGGCAGCTGCAAGGATACTTCCTCTTCCTTTTCATCGGGCGAAGCTGATGCTTCGGAAAGCTGAGGAATGCTTTCGTCGGTATCCGAAGAAGAATCTGAGATGCTCTTTCCGTTGCCGTAGTGTTCTGCGTTTTCAAACGTCCTTTCGCAATAGACTATATACCTCGTCCTGTTTGACCAATAAGGATGACAGGTCAGAAGGGTTATCATATCCTTCCCCGGGATTATTTTTATCTTGTCAGTATCATAGGGATCAATAACCGTTATTTTAGCTACTCTGTAAGTAAGCTCCTCCCAAAGATTGGTGATCCTTATCAGGTCACCTGTCTGCAACAGCTCGATATCTCCGAAAAAGCCTCCCATCCTATGGGCAGCAATAACGCAGTTGGTGTTTTTTCCACCGATTGGCATACTGGTATGATCCATTATGGTTGCGCCGATCGCCATGTTTGCAGAGCTTGAGCCGATATACATAGGCAACTCCACATTCATCCTTTCTATGGTAACATAGCCCACGGTATCACAGGGCAGTCCGAAATCAGTGAACCTTATACTGCTGGTCATATAGCTGAAAGCATCTTTCAGCTCCGACTGATTGCTTTTGAAGGTTATCTTATTGTATTCACAGAGTCTTTTGTAAAGCTCGATGTAATGCTCTCTTTTGTTACCATCAGGAGCCTGTTCTTTTGTCGGAAAAGAGCTGCGGCTGTTTTCCTCGGCTGAACCTTCACTGTTTTCATCCGCTGAGCTTTCCCCGTCAGTTTCCTCTGCATATGAGGAAATATCAGTTATATTCTGATTTCTGACATCCTGAGCTGCAAGCCTGAAGGTTTCGACTGCCTGTTCTGCGTTATACTCTCTTTGACTCTGGCGGATAAAAGGATCGATCAGGATAAAAAAACCTGCGGCAATAATAAGCAAAGCTATAAGATTAAAAAGTCTTTTCATATCATTTTTTCTCTTTCGCCTTCCTTTTCTTATGAATCCTGCGATAAACAAATATGATTGCCAGAACTATAACTACAGAGATAAGTATACCCGTAATTATAGCATATACATATTGAATGCCCCATGTATTCACCAGCACCCTGCTGCCCTGTTCCTCTATTTTTTTGGCTTCCTCATAGGGTATTCTTGTACCTCTCACAAGAAGCCTGTGGCTGTTTATTCCATAGGGTGTGCAAGTGATGAGTGTTACAAGATCCCTTTCTCTGTCAATATAAAGGCTGTCTGTTTCATCCGGAAGCACAACCTCTTTGTTATCCACCTGATAGGCGAGAGTTTCTCCCCAGACATGGATATAAAAAATGTCTCCTGCTTCCATCTGATCGAGATTTGTGAAAAGCTCCTTATCCGCTGTTCCTGTATGTCCTGAAAGAACGCTGTGAGTACCCTTTCCGCCAACAGGCAGACTTGTACCCTGAAGATGTCCTACTCCCTTTGCAAGAACTGCTTCATCTGTACTGTGATATATCACAAGATTACAGTTGATTCCGGGTATCTCTATTGAACCCATAGCTCCGTCGCCATTTTGATTCAGCAAATCTACATACGGATGCTCTTCAAGCTGGAGAGCATCCGCATCAAATGGGTCTGTAAGCTGAACCTTGCTGTCAAGGAGACCGCTGTTATATTCGCGGCACTCCTCCAGCATGGAATCCTTTACTTTTTCAGGTATCTCATTTATCTGACTGTCATAAAAGTCAATAAGCTCCTGTTGGCTGTTCTGGAACATCATATTGCTGATTACAGGATATACAAGTATCGCTGCACCGGCAATGACAACTAAAACAGCTATTATAGTTATCAGCTTAGTTTTCATTTTTCAGAAGGCTTTTTCTTTCTGTTTACAAGTACAATCACTGTGCCGCCCACTGCAACAAGAACAATACCTGCAATTGCCAGGAACCAGTTACCCATTTCACCTGTAAGGGGAAGCAGGAAGCCCTTCTGGTTGATAACCTCAAATTCTATACCGTAATCATTGCTTACGCTCTTTACAGAAACATCTACCTTATCAAGAGTTGCGCCTGATTTTGTTGTTGTGCCGCTGAAAAGCTTGAAGTTTGTGGAATCAACAGGTGTATCATCATCATTTTTTGCTTTTACTACAACCTTGATGGGGTTCAGGATATTATATCCTGCATTTGTCAGATCAGGGTCACTCTGCTCTACAAGATAATATGTACCCTCACCGAGACCATGGAGCAGCAGTGTGCCGTTGGTTGTATTGACTTTAAGCACATCCACTACTGTTGTATCATCATTGTCTGCTCTGACGTAGCTGCCGTTGCCGCCTGTAAAATTGATAGAGTGTGTCCTTTCCTCGTCGGAATAAAGCTTGAAGGAAACATCATCATAGAAGTCCGTTGTAGCTCCGTCACTGAAAAGCTTATCAAGCTTTACATCATAGGTATAAAGCTTATTGGTATGAGTATCCTCAGATGTGGTGCCGGGATTAAAGGGATCGTTGCTGTATCTGATCTTTGCAGTATTGTCTGCGCCTGTTGTCAGAGCCTCTCCCATAAGCTCGGCATTGTAGGAGATCTCTACATCTCTTCCGTCAAGAGAAAGTGCCTTGAGCTGTTTCATATCAAAGTTAATTGCAAAGAAGTTTTTCTTATCAGTACCGTTATAGTCTGTCTCCCAGAGGCGTCCGATAGCGGTATCCTTCGCAGCAGAATCATTCAGCACAAGAAGAAGTCCGTCTGTGCCAAAATCCTTGACCTTATAAACTGCCTCTGTAAGGCTGCCGGATGCCTTGATTTTTACCCTGAGTCCGTCTACAGCTTTTCCATACTTTGTTGTTGTCGTTACATCTGTGGGGATAAAGTCCTGATAATTCATGGTATCATGGAAAAGATATACATACTTACCATTTGTTACATTATCATTTGTTTTATTAGTAGTTATATTATACTCTGTAAGAGCTGTTGACTGTGCCAGCAGCTGATCCTTTGACCCTGCAAGATCAAGATCAAAGCTGGTGTAGGAAGGAATATGGGATTCTACCACATAGTGGTTTATATCGCCGATATTTGAGGTCATTCTGTCATATTTTGAACCGCTGTTGTCATCATATCGTGTTGTTGTTTCGTCTGCTGCTGCCGAACCATTGTTTTTCTTGTTTGCATCAATAAGATTTGATACAGACTTATCTATACTGATAGCCTTTGCCTTAAGTGTAACATTTTCTGCCATGGGAACATTCAGTATATTCTGGTTCAGTGCGGGAGTATTGGCATTTGAAGACGCATCGGTGGTTACTATGAGATGATAACCGTATACCAGCTTATTAGTGTCCTTGAACTCATATTTTTTGCTTGAACCGTTCCATGCAGCTTCAGCGTTTGCAGCGACCGAATTGTCTCTTACAAATTTGCTTGCCCAGTCAGAGAAAAGTCTCACTGCGGAGGCTTCTGTTTCGGTGGGATTTACATTGCTTCCAGCAAGCTTGGAGATTATGGAAGCTTCAAAGTAGGTTCTGTCGATCTTGCTGCCTGTGGGATTATTGATTTCCACATAATCCTCATTAATTGTTTTGCCCGCAGGTGCTGTCGCAGATATACCCAGCTTTTTATTGTTATTATCATATGTCAGATAAAGCTTTGCTGCACTGCGAAGAGCTTCTCCGTCTGCACTGTCTGCATTATATGCAGTTCTTGCATCTGCAAACATAGGAGCAAAGGCATCAGTTACAACAAAGATATTCTTTGATGCGCCGGTGTTAGTCATAGCCGCAGGAGTTGTGCCGTCAAAGGTCCAGCTGCTGTCCTTCGGAATGACAAGTCTGAGAATCTCATAGGCCTTGACATTATAGCTGCCGGTCACATCCTCAGGAATACTTACTGTAAGCTCACCTTTAACAAGGTTGCTGCCTGAATCTTTTACTTCCTTTACGTAATAATCCGCAGGGATTGTAACGCTTGCATCGGCAGCCGATACATAGGTTGCAAACGGCATAGCTGCCAGAACAGTTGCGGCAAAGATCGCGGTTAGTTTTGTCACGACATATTTTTTCATAATTAGATCCTTCTTTCGTTTTTATATATTATAATTGTTTTTTATGGAACCCGGTCAGAATCCTGTCCGGGTTCCTTTAAGCCTGGTCACGGGAAGCCGGCTGCTATTTCAGCAGCTTCAGCAGTATTCCCGGCATTCGCCCGTTCTTTTTCCTGTAAAGAGCGAGGAATAGCGAGAGTGCTCCCAAGGTCATCAGCACGGTTCCCACAATGACGATCAGGGCAAGTGTATTGCTGCCGGTCAGCGGAAGCTCGATCTGCTTGTTATTTACTACAAGATAGCTGAAATCATGCTGAGCATCAGGACCTCCGTTATACAGATCCACACCTGTCAGCGATTTGAAATTACCAAGAGAAATATAGCCGTCAGGTTCTTTGGTTTCACGCACTGTATAATAGATCCTTTCGCCGC
>CACWVH010000150.1 GCA_902764235.1 uncultured Ruminococcus sp. | reverse complement strand
ACGGCGGCAGGCGTGCTGCGCACGCCTGCCGCCTGGCTGAAATGAAAACCCGGAAGGTTTAAAAAAAGATTTAATTCAATTTCACGGATTCAGGTAATACTTAAGGAATCACTGAATAAATCACGCCTGACGGCTCAGCACCTGTCTTGCTTGCCCTTTTTCCGTCATCTTATCCCAAAAGCCCTTGACAACCGTCAGGTTGCCTGCGGTCTTTTTGCATAATCTGACGAAAAAATTGCTGACGCAATACAGGCACTGGATTTAATCAGTGATTCCTTAAAAATGAACAGATATTTTCAATTGAAAAATTATGAAGCGCAGGTTGTGAAATATATATTATGAATCAGAGCGAAACATAAGTGAACCGAACAGTGCGCCGCCCCTGTGCAAGCGATGCGGTGGCTCTTCTCTTTTGCCGTGTCTGCATCCTGCGGACGCACCCTGAAGAAATCAGCGTTCCTCAAAAACATGGGCAGCACAACAAAACCTCCTGTCCCGCATCACCCAAAATCACAGGCTTCAAAGCTCATTGTTCAGTATACGCATTGCAATCACAGTTATATCATCATCTCTGCCGTCGTGACGTCTGGTTACAGCTTCGTCTGCTATCCGGTCGGCAAGCTGCTGCATCGAGTTTTCAGTGTGATCCAGTATTAAATTCTCTATCCAGTCCTCTCCCGTGGCAATTGCTCCGTCTGATACCATTACTATGATATCCCCTGAGGAAAGATCATCCTCAGTGCATGAAAAATCTATCTGCGGAAGTATTCCTGCCGGGAGTGAGGGCGTCTGTACCCTGTACATATCCCGACCCTTGCGTATAAAGCTGAGCGCTGCTCCTGCTTTCATGAATTCCGCCCTGCCACTGTACAGATCAAGGGATAGTATGTCAAGAGTGGCAAGCGATTCATCCCCTGATTTTACCAGCAATGCAGAATTGACTACCTTGAGAGAACAGTCGTAGCCCAGCCCTGCCTTGATAAGCTTCTCCATAATGCTCGAAGCCATACCGCCGTCAACAGCAGCCCTGCCGCCTGTTCCCATACCGTCGCTTATGATAGCAATAAGCCTTCCGGCTCCGTCTGTGAAATAGCTGAAATGATCTCCGCAAAGCTTGCCGTCTCCGCTTACATGCTGACTGCTTGCTATCTCCACATCAAGACAAGGACGCTCACAAAGCGATATCCTTACCGTTCCGTATGCGCTTGTTACCGTGGGTGTATCAAAATGCCTGCCGCAGATCCTGTTCAGCTCGTGCACCAGAAGAGCACGCCTGAGACGCCTGCTTTCAACGTCAGATGCCTCAGCTTCAATGGTCATTCTGCCGAGATAATCAATGCGGCAGCTGACCGCTGTCGGACGCAAACCCATGTCCTTGAGCTTGACTGTTATCTTTTCAGCAAGGTCATTGTCAAATACCTCATAATCAGAATATTCCTCAGCCATTTCCTCAAGTATGCCGCCAAGTCCGCAGAACTGCCCCGCAACCACCTGTCTTACCTCGTCGATACGTTTTTGAGCTGCCCTTGAGGCAAGATAGCTCTGATAGCATTTATTGACCGCCGAGGTCATTTCCGATGTGCGGCAGCATTTCTGCCTGAATTCATCACATAGATCCGAGGGTCTGATCTCTCCCTGTTCACGAAGCTTATCGGTGCAGCGTGAAAGCATTTCCATATCCACTCCGTCACGGTGCTCCCAGCAGAACACCTTCATTCCGCAGCGTGTGCAGGTCTGCTCAACGGCATTTTTATACACCCTGTCCATTGTGGGCGTGATTATTTTTGAAAGCCTCTCCGACACCTTTTCAACCTCATCAGATACATTTGATAATGCTTTTGAAGCAAAGTCAAGCCGCATTATTACCGATCTTCTCAGTCCCTCTGTACGCTCGTCATCATTGCCGGAAACGAATACAGCCCTCAGAAAGCTCGCTGTGTTTTCCGGTACGAAAAGAAATATAACGCTGCCTGTCACGATCTCATAAAGCATGGTGACAAGCTTTTCCGGAGTTCCTGTCTGAAGTCCGGCTATTACCGCAGCTAAAAGAAAGGCTCCGCAGCCTGCGAGACGTCCCAGCGGAGAAAAAAGCCCCGACAGCAGTCCCCCGAAGGCAAAGCAGGCACCGATAAATGCGAAATCAGCTCCCCCGAGACTCAGCACAGCTCCGCAGGAGATTCCGGCAACTGAGCCTCCCTGTATACCTCCGTAGCGTGCTGCAAAAAGGATGATAAGTATTGCAGCCGTCCTGCCGAGAGATATTTCCCATACAGATATTCCCGACAAGGCAAGCAGACCTATGCAGCCGGTAAGGATCAGACTTGCAAGCTCCTGCGGCATAAGCATTCCGAGAGACCTTGTTCCCGACAGCATGACCGAGGTTCTGGAAATAAAAAAAGCCCCTGCACCTGAAAGAAGTGCCTCCGCTGCATATAGAATAAAGCTTTTGGTTGTAAAGCCGCTGACGCTCATAACGGCAAGACCAGTTGCAAAAACAGGCACAATGGCAACAACCGCAGAGTAAAATGAATGTGAATTAAGCTTTTTGATATCGCTGAGAGTCCATCTGATAGCTATCACAGCAGCAGAAGCCGCAATATACCGGAAGCTTGCAGACGCCGCAGGAAAAACTATGTATCCCACCGATGAACCGATAAAGGCGAAAAACACATATGGAAACGGCACTGCCGCTGCCAGTGAAACTCCGAAGGGACAGTATTGACCAAATATCTGCGCCCTTGAAAAGAGTATACCTGCTGCAATAACTGCTGCACGGATAATAAGTCTGCGTGTACCGTTTTCCTCTGTAAGCTTCCTGAGATCGAAAATTCCGGGCAGTTCCTTTAGCTTCAAAAATACCACCTCTGATAATTATTTCAGTCCGAGTCCTGCTGATCTGTTCAGCGCTGCTCTGACAGTCAGCTGAAAAAACGATTGTCCACATTATAACCCCCGGCTGAGGAATAGTTTGTCAAAAGCGGTTTATGACTTAATAACGGAAATATTTTACTGCTGAATGATTCCTGCATATTGATCCCGGGACTTCAAGGAAGAAAAAGGACAAGATATAAAATGAATTTTTATAGACAAAAATAAAATAATATGATAGAATATAGGTGTACAGAAGATTTTTCTGTATATGATAACAAATAAGCCGTCTATTACGGTCAGGAGGTTTTAATATGAGATGTATGTCATGCGGTGCAGAGCTTCCGGAAGGAACAACATTCTGTACATCATGCGGTGCAAAGGTTGAAGCTGCTCGGCCTTCACAGCCATCGTTTGATCCGAATCAAAATTTTCAGCAGCCTGCGAACCAGAACCCGAATACATATGCCTGCTATAATCAGCCGTATCAGCAGCAGATGCAGCCAATGCCGATGCAGCAGTTCCCTCAGATGACAACAATGGAGGATACAACTCCGATTTCTCCCTGGGGATATATCGGATATAATATTCTGTTCTCTATTCCGCTTGTCGGACTTATAATGCTTTTTGTATACGGCTTCGGAAGCAATACAAATGTCAATCTTAAGAACTATGCCCGTTCATTCCTTCTTACAATGCTTATAATAGTTGTGCTTTATATTATTATAGCAATATTCTTCGGGGCAGTTATTGCCGGAGTGGCAAACAGCGTCAACTGATGCAGCTTTATCAGGAACATATTCTTTCGGGAAATAAGTGTAAAATTATAGTTGGCAATGGGTTCTGAATTCTGACTCTGATGCAGTTCAGGCTGACCAAGTTGTGAATCAAGGACCCAGCGCCACGCTGGCTTTCGGGAATATGTTCCTTTTTTCTTGACAAATGCTGTAGGATGGTGTAAAATAAGAAAGTCGCCGAGGTGTAACTCAGTTTGGTAGAGTGCTTGGTTTGGGACCAAGATGCCGCAGGTTCGAGTCCTGTCACCTCGACCATCTAAGGCATAAAAAAAGATATCGCCTCGAAAAGCCCGATTTAATCGGGCTTTTCGCCGTTTTTGGAGCAATATGATTTTGACGATTTCAAAAGATGTCAAAAGCCGAAAAACAGCAAAATCAGGATTCAAACTCACGCAAAACACAATTTAACAGAATTTCGGGAGCGGAAATGGAAAAATCTGCTCCCTTTTTCATTATCAAAAGACCGGGGTCGTTTTGGATTTTGTATTCAGAACGGTTGAGGTCTTTTTTTATTTTGTAGGAGGCGAGGAAATCTTGAGCAGACAACAAATCAGGATCAGAAGCCCGACAAATCTTCACGGTCGGACAAAGCTAACAATATAAAGATCACAGAGGAAATCAAAATGAACAAGCATAATATTCATAGGGCAAGGTTGGAAAACATCAAACGGACATATCCGCCCGGCACAAGGATCGGGCTGATCTCGATGTCGGATCCTTATGCTCCCGTTCCGTCAGGAACGAAAGGCACAGTATCCTTTGTGGATGACATGGGAACGATCCATCCGAAGTGGGACAACGGAAGGTCTCTCGGCGTAATTGTCGGAGAGGAGGACGACCTTGTTGTCGTCCACCATAATGACGTCAGGGTTCTCGTCGCTCTGTGCCGCCTCATTAAGCAGTATATTCACATCAACACCCAATACCTCAGAAAGCCGTATATCATCGCAGTATCAGACAGGCGGGTGCCGCTTTCCCACCGTGATACCGTGGAACGAGTCACATACATCCTTTCCTCTAAATCCTTACGTGAGATTCTTTTTCAGTTCGCAGCTTTTTTAGTGTATCAGCAAAAATCATACTCATAATCATCGCTCCTCATAATTACATTTGAATAATAGTTTACTGTACAAGTCTATAGTCTTTGCACAAATTCATTGTAGTAATTATATCAGTATTGACTATAACCTGAATCCGTGAAATTGAAT
>CACWVH010000149.1 GCA_902764235.1 uncultured Ruminococcus sp. | reverse complement strand
TTCGCTCTCTCGTGCGACAGCTTTGTTATAATACCACACCCTCCTCCTTTTGTCAACACCTTTTTTCAATCTTTTTTCCTTTTCTACAAATTGTATTATTGTTTCTGAATTCTGTTATTTTACAAGTCTGAAAAAATTACTGACAGTATTATTCCCGTTTACTTTCAACATTATTACAAAGTATAATTTTCTTTATATATTTATAAAGCATCACCGTCCGGCAAACCAAACGGTGATGCTTTGGATAATCATTTTTCAGAACCAGTCATTTACACTCTGCTTTCATAGTCATCCAAGAGACGCTGTATCATCAGATATAATATTTCCGTAGAGCGTGATAGTTGATTTGTTTTTGCTGTTTATCGGGTCTGTCAGTTCGATGGACATATTTTTGCCTTCTTTATCGGTGACGTTACTATTGATCTTTTTAGTATCTGCCATTTTCTTGAATGTCATTTTACCGTCGTCATAATAAGCATCGTAAAGGATAGTGCCTTCGATCCTGAATCTTCCCTCTTTTGCAACATAGCTTCCTTCCTTTGTGCATTTGACGCCTACATTATACTGACCGTTGTCGCTGAATTCAAAAATATACTCCGCATCCTGTCCGCATTTAGGGCATTTTACTTTATAGGCATTCCATACTGCCGGAGTTCCGTCTTCACCGACTGCACTGATAAGATTTATCAGAGTAGAATATTTTTTGAGCTTCTCGTCAACATCCTTATAGCCTCTGAGTCTGTCATATTTTTCAAGTGCATTTTTATAGTCGAGCTTTTCATAGTCCAGTTTTGCAAGAACATAAAGAGACTGATTGGCTTTTTCCTTACTGTCTTTATATCCTGCAAGGAAATTGAATTTTTCGTAAGCCTTTTTATAATTATTTTTCTTATAGTCCGACATAGCCATATTATACAGATTTTTTCTGCAGTTTTCATAATTTGGCTCACTTGTCGCATCCATATCCTCAAATATCTTCATTGCTTCGATATATTTAGCTTCATCACAAAGCTTATCGGCATACAGCTTCATCGTTTCGATATATTTCTCTGACGAATCATTATAACCGTCTATGCTCTGATACATTTCAGCTGCGGCCTTATAGCTTCCGCTTGAGGCATAGGTTTGTGCCTTTGTGTAAGTACATTTAAAAACCATTTCCTTACTGTCGGCATAATCTCCCATTTTTTCAAATTTTTCTTTTGCCTCATCATAAAAGCCCTTATCATATGAAGACTTGGCATCCATATAGTTAAGATACGGCAGTCCGTATGTAACTGCTGCGTAACCTCCGCCGATCACGATCACAGCGATCAGAATGACCGGCAGAATCTTTCCTGCCTTTTTTTTGCTTGCAGATTTCTTCTGCTGCTTTTCGTATGCCTCTTTTCTTTTTTTGAATTCCTCTTTCTGTTTTTCCTTATCTATTCTTTCTCTCTCTGCAGCTTCTCTTCTGATTTTATCAGCTTCTGCTTCTCTTCTTTGCTGTTCATCCTTCAGATAATCCTTGTCGGTATTAGCCTGAAGCCAGTTTTTGGTTACTCCGCATGAGCAGCAGGTGCTTTCATCGCTCCAGTTCAGAGCTCCGCAGGCACACAGCCAATATGTTCTTTCAAACTTCGGCTGGAGTATCAGCTTGGACTGGTCAATATCGATCTGTGCACAATTTGCGATAAACTGTTTGTGAAGATCCGCCTGGACATTGAATATACTGTCCTGAACAAGACTTATATTGAACCGTTTTGCATCACGGTTATTCCACGTCTGCCCCGAAACAGTTGTTACGGATTTAAGTACGAACTCAATATTTCTTGTTGCCTGATTAGACACCTTGAAGGGAACCTTTGTACCGAATTCCTCATTTCTTTTTATCTCAAAGCCGTCATACAGACAATCACGCAGCACATCTACCTGATGTCTCTGGGAATCATAGCAGATAATATCGCATACCATTGAGCGTATACTCTCAGGCTGTACGTTCATAAACTTACCGTATGCAAAAATAGCTCCCACATTCATATCAAGCTCAAGCTTCATTGACTGCAGCGAAACCGGCGAACCGACAAACCATAAATGTATATTCTTTTCCTCAAGCAGCTGCTTTTTTTCTTCTTTTTCTAATTCCATGTATATCTCCTACCTGTCTGTAAATCAATTCAGACTGCATTTCCTTTGCAGCGTTTTTTCCTTATTTTAAATATATTTCTCTATTGAACAGCTATAATTTGCAGACATAATTTCAAAAATGAATAATTTGTTAATAACATTTTAATACTTTCGGACAAATATGTCAAGAATCAAAGAATGGGAATCAATCTTTTTGTATAATACTTAAAAAAACATAATACTTATATGTATATTTTAACTTTTCGGGGTAACAGATATTTGCTGAAATTTGCAGAAAAATGCCTTATCGTAAATATTTATCAGCATTTTTAGAATCATATTACTGCCTCCTGAAAAATATTATAGCTGCTTATAAACTCAAAAATCATCTGTTTATGCGATTTTGGTATTTACAATTTTTAAATCTTCTCACTTTTTCAAAGCTTTCAGGCTTTTGGCGCAGTGTCCGCCATTTTACAATCGGCTGGATAATTATTAATTTTTTTCTGAAACCTACAATTAATTTTTTTCTGAAACCCTTAAGTATGTTGAAAAATAAGAATTCCTGATATATAATGTATTCCGGCAGCTTTATATATATCAGAATGCAAGGCTGCCGGAAAAGACATTAAAATCATGGAAATGCGGTGAAATTATGGAGATCAGAAGGATCGAAGCTTCAGCAATTACCGAAACGGTCATGAAGCTTTACATGGATATGAATTACAATATCGGAAACGATATTATGTTTGCTCTTGAAAGTGCAAAGGAAAACGAAAGCTCTGAAATAGGGAAAAGCGTCCTTTCTCAGCTTATTGAAAATAATCATATTGCAGCGAATGAACAGGTACCCATCTGTCAGGATACAGGAATGGCTGTGCTTTTTGTTGAATACGGCGATCATGTCGTCATCGAAGGCGGAAGCTTTGAGGAAGCGGTACAGGAGGGAGTCAGACGTGCCTATATTGACGGGTATCTGCGCAAATCAGTCGTTGATGATCCGGTTTTCGACAGAGTCAATACAAAGGACAATACACCTGCGATCATATATACATCCATTGTTCCGGGTGACAGGATCAGTATTCTTGCAGGCTGCAAGGGCTTTGGCAGCGAAAACATGTCAGCGATCAGGATGCTTACACCCTCTGCCGGAGTTGAAGGAGTAAAACAGTTTATTCTTGATGCAGTCCGCTATGCAGGCCCCAACCCATGTCCGCCGATCGTCGTGGGAGTAGGTATAGGAGGCACCTTTGAAAAGGCTGCAATGCTTGCAAAGAAGGCTACGCTTCGCCCGATCAACACAAAAAACAGTGATGAACGCTATGCTGCACTTGAGGACGAGCTGCTGCTTGAGATCAACAGAATGGGCTTTGGTCCTGCCGGACTTGGCGGCGACAATACAGCGCTTGGCGTAAACATTGAATTTTACCCGACACATATTGCAGGAATGCCTGTTGCAGTAAACATCTGCTGTCATGCAGCAAGACACAAGGAAACAGTGATCTGAGGAGGATAATTATGACTAAGAAAATAACACTTCCTCTTACAGAGGAAACGATCAGAGATCTTAAAGCCGGGGACAGTGTGCTTATCACCGGCTCCATGCTGACCGGAAGGGACGCCGCTCACAAAAGACTCTTTGAGCTTATTGAAAAGGGCGAACCGCTTCCTGTTGATATAGACGGAGAGATCATATATTATGTTGGTCCTGCGCCTGCAAAACCGGGTCATGCTGTCGGTCCTGCAGGTCCTACGTCAAGCTACCGTATGGATAAATATACACCTGCCCTTCTTGACAGAGGGCTCAAGGGAATGATCGGCAAGGGTAAAAGAAGTCCGGAGGTTGTTGCCTCAATGGTGAAGAACGGCTGTGTATATTTTGCAGCTATCGGCGGTGCTGCCGCACTGATTTCACGCAGCATCAAAAAAATCGAAACACTTGCATATGAGGATCTCGGAACAGAAGCGATCTATCGTTTTTATGTAGAGGATTTTCCTGCGATCGTTGCAATCGATGCAAATGGAAACAGCGTTCTCATTGAAAAATCAAAGATATGATCCCAGACGGCGCCGGCGTGCCGCCGGTGTCGCGACGCGTTATCGCTTCGCTTACGCTGCGCTCTGGGTTCACAGCTTCTGATTTTACTCCCGCGGTTCTGGTTTCTTCGGATCAATACTTTTATGTTGGCTGACTCAGATTTTTTCCGTATTTTTGTTTTGCCTATTAAAATCTTACACTTAGCTTGGAACGGAGGTCTGTATGGATAAAAAAAGGTGTATCGTTATCGGCTCATCTCCTGAAACAGATATAAATGTTATCAGGCAATATATCAGAACAGATGATTTTATTGCCTGTGCGGACGGAGGATATATATATGCCCGGCAGCTCGGTCTTGAGCCTGATCTGATCGTTGGTGATTTCGATTCAGGTGAAAAGCCTGAGCTGAGCGGAGTCAGGATCATCACCCTTCCGGTCAGAAAGGATGACACTGACACAGTATCTGTCATACGTGAATGTATTTCCTCCGGTGATTTTGAAGAATTCCTTCTTTTCGGAATGACAGGCGGACGCTTTGACCACACGCTTGCAAACCTCAGCGTTCTGTACAGTCTGGATAGACAGGGTAAGACCGCTTATATGATCGACAGCAAAAGCATAACGAGGGTGATATGCGACGGCAGAACAATCATAAAAGGCAAAAAAGGCTCCGGCTTCGGGATATTCCCCTTTGCCTGCGAAAAAATTATCCTTAGTCTTTCAGGCTTTGAATATGAGCTTGAGCACGG
>CACWVH010000148.1 GCA_902764235.1 uncultured Ruminococcus sp. | reverse complement strand
TCAGTAAAGCAATCAACATAGTAATCATTAAACTTTTCGCCGTCAGTACATTCTATATTGACATTTTTTCCTACAAATGATTTAATATCCATTATTCATTCTTCCTGTCAGGTGTATGCGTTTATTATTCTTCGTATACATCAACATCATCTTCAACAATCTCAATAGGTGGTAAATATGCGGCTTTTAATTCAAGCATTTTAAAATATGAGCTTTTAGGATCATCTTCTGAAATTGGATTATTTTTTAAAAGTTCAATAAACTCATCATACAGATCGTATTCATCAGCCGCCCAAATAACACCATCTATTCCTATTTTTACTTCGTTTGGAATTTCAGTAAGAATATTTGCATCAAGATATGGCTGCAAAAGTTTTTCAAGCTCCTGTTTCCTTGTCATATTACCAGCTCCTATTTTAGTTTTCTCTTTGATATGTATTCATATGAGCCGAAATCGTGAACTATAAATTCATAAACATGATTTCTATATTCATACTGTCTGATAACACCGTCAGCTTTCAATTTTGGAAAATCGGTAGCAATAGCGTGCCTGAGTCGCTCAATTTCTTTATAAGACATCTTCGGCGGTTTGCTTTTCTTTCCCCCGCCTGAACCACCCGAGCCGCCGCCCGAAGAGCCTCCTCCGTGCGGAACACTTCCGGTAAAACGACCGTGTTCGTCATGTGTAGAAAAATCCTCATTCTTTAACACCATTATAGCACTTTCAATCTGTTTTGCAAGAGGTAAAAAGCTGTCCTCGGCTGCTTTTCTGCAAGCCTTGCACATTATTTCAAACTCCTTATCCCTGCCGCCCTCCGCTGGCTCCGGCTCAGGAGCATTGTACTGCGCCCCGGCATCCTCAACAGCAATGTTGGAGCCGTTGAAATATATTCTGTCTCCGCCCTTTTTGGCAGGGAGGTCAAGGTTGCGCCTTGCCTCGTTTGGCGTGTATACTCCGTTGGATACACCCATTGCAAGACTTTCAAGCTGACTTTTGGTGTCACCTCTCAGCACTGCCGCAACATTGTATTTGAACCGCCAGCCCCGCTTTCTCTGAAAGGGAGAAAGCAGCTTGTAATTCAGCTCCTCCTCATACTGCTTGATTATGTAAAGCATGGTATCAGTGTAAAAGGCAAGCTGCTGTGTTTCAGAATTGGCGTAGCTTGAGCGCTCATAATCATTCAGATGATTCGGCTTTATCCCGAACGCCGCTGCGATCTGCAAGGCCGTATATTTCCTCAGCTCAAGGAACTGACCATCCGTCAGGCGGATGTTCAGCGGAACAATATTTGTTCCCGGCAGCAGCGGAATAAATGTGCTGCCGGAGCTGCCCTTGCCGTCTGCATAATCCTGCAATACCCTGACATAATCCTTTTCATAGTCCTCGTTGACCAGAGCAGCAGCGTCAAACTGTACCGCAGCCTTCGGCACAAAATGATTTTTGTACAGATCATTGAGCATCTCCTGCGACATCACAGCGCCGTCAAGGGACAGCTTCAGCTTTTCTCTGACCGACAGCCCCACAAGCCCCGCAAAAACTGTGCTGGACTTGAAATGCAGTATATTTTCCGACGGAAACCGGTACACCCTGCCTGAGGGAGAGCTGTACACATAGATTATATCCTCAAGCTCCGGCAGCTCCCTCAGAATATCGGTCTCTATCCTCATACATTCCGGGTCAAGCGGCCACAGCCGGACGCTGCCGCTTTCCTGATCGCGTTCGATCAGAGCATAGGCATTGCCGAAGTGATTCCGGTTGTTCTCCATTGCCGCCCATAAGGTCGAGGGCGACATATAGGGATTCGGTCTGACCCTTGCACACTGCCAGAGCGGAGAGTTTATCATATCCACGATACCGCCGTCATCGCTCACCCTCTGCACAGAAAGCGGCAGCTTGGAAAGCCCCTCCCCCAGAACCTTAAGACAGGTAAAATACGTTACCTCGCTTAGTCTGTCAGAGCTGCCGTCTATTCCTAAGAACTGTAGCAGCTGATTAAGTTCAACCGTTTTCATTTCGCTGAAATTCTTTTTCCGCCGTCTTTTCAGAAATTCAAACAATAACACTCACCATCCTTTTTTCACTTTTTCGCAATGATCCCCAGATATCTTTTCATTTCCTCATTGATATCTGTTCTTTTCGGCTGACCCTTTGTGCTGCAGAAATGTGCGTCTATCGCCGCATCCACCGCATCTATCCTGCTGCTGCTTTTTCCCGGCTGCTTGTCTATCTTGACTTCTCCGAAGCTGTTCTCCACCGTCACAGCATTGAGGAAGCTGTGTGCAAGCAGCTCATTCTTTCTGTTGTAATGATACTTTCCCGATTTCACAAGATACTGTATATCCCTTGTGGCATCATTGAGCGATCTTGCACTCTGGGTCACGCATATCAGCGGACAGCCGAAGCGCTCAAGCTCTCCGAGTATGCCGTCCGCATTGTGGGGATCATAGCCGATTGCTCTGACTTTAAGGTCATAACGCTTTATCATTTCCCGCAGCTCGCTTATAATAAAGCCGTAGTCGTTTTTAAAGTCCGCCTGACCTCCTGTGACAGTGATAAGCCCCTGCTTTTCCCATACATCATAGGGTGCTGTATCGGTCTGTATATGCTCCTCAAACCGTCCTCTCGGCATATAACTGTGGCTGTCTATGAAATATTCTCCCGGTCTGATCTGAGCTTCAACAGACCATGATGTAAGATCGCCGCCGGAGGACAGATCAAGACCGATGTAAACTGCTGCGCCCCTGAGGTCCTCAAGGCTCAGATCACAGGCAGCTGCCAGCCATTTGTCATGCCGGACGAATTCATTGTCCTGATTCCGGTACCATACGTTCAGCGACTTTACCATGAAATCAGCAAGCTCGCTGCCGCCCATCGCACGGGCAGTATTCGCATCCGTGCGGAAGGTCTCAAGATTCCTCTGAAAGCCCGCATTGTCCGAATGCAGCAAAACAGGATTAGCCTTGTACCATATGCTCTCATCAAAGGGCTTGTCGCCCTTGTCAATTGTGTAAATATCTATGAAAAAATCCTCTGCGGTCTCGTTACCGTAGAGGATGCTCTGACATAAGCTGTCTATTTCAAAGCAGAAGGAATTAAGCTCTGCGCCCCTTGTGGTTATCATGGAAACAAAGGTCTCCGGAAGTGATTTTGTACCATTGTAAAGCGCCTTGTAGATACGGTTGTCCCTGTGCTGATGTATTTCATCAATACTGCAGAACACCGAGCGGAAGCCGTCATCAAGACCGCTTTCCTTTGAAAGTGCCTCAATGGTACAATGAGTTTCAAGGCAGGTGATAAGAGATTTGTATTCCTGTATTTTAAACAGCTCATTCAGGTCATCGTCAGACCTTATGAACTTCATCATTTCTTCCCATGCGATACGAGCCTGACGCTTTTTTGTCGCAGCAGTAAAGAGCTTGCCGAAATTATAGCCCCCTGCAAAGGAAATATATGTTCCCCGAATACCGTTTTTAAAGGATTTGCCGTTCTGCCTTGCCATGCTTTCATAGCCTCTGCGGAAGCGCCTGAAGCCGTCCAGCTTTATCCATCCCATCGGTACGCCCAAATCAAAGCACTGGTTATCAAACAGTCTCACAGGCTTCGGCTCTGCGCCCTCAGCGATCGTGAGAGTTTCGGCAAAATCGAGTATACGCTCGCTTTTTCTCTCGTCCCATACAAAGGGAAACTGAGCCGTCCCCTGCCGCTCAAGGTCATTCAGATGCCGCTTGCAGGCAAGAAAGTGAAACAGACCGCTGCCGACCCTGCCGCCGACCACATCCTCAGCATGCTTTGTCGCTCTGTCCTTCATTTATGTTCAATCCCGAAAGTATATTTTGCAGCCGCTGTGCCTTTTCCGTCAGTCTGTCAAGAGCTTTTTCTATTTTATCCAGATTATCATATCTCATTTTCTCTACAAGCCTCCCCGAGCAATTATTATTTTCAATAACAAAGTTACACTGTTTATATCAAAAAATCCCTTCTGCGCCCTCTCGTGAAGTATCGCAGGCATAGAAAAGCCGACCTCACGCACCCTTGAATCTGCTGAATTTGTTTTCCTTTGGCTTTTCTTCCTTTTTCGGCAGAGTGATCCTGCATCTGCCGGTTATGGTCATGCCGAGAAGCCCGGCGCATTCCTGGCATTTCTGAAAGGCGGAGGTTCTGAACCTCTCATATCGAGCAATACAATCCGTAAGCTTGTTTATTTTATCGTCATTGTCCTGCTGCTCATCCTCTGCGGTAATAAGTCTTTCAAGCCTTGAGGTCATTTTACTGACCAGCTTTCCGTATCTTTCCCAGTCCTCCTGACAGATGATATAACGTCCCAGAACATCACAGTCAGCATTGCTTATGATTTTCATAGCCTTCAGAGCATTTGCGATCTCGTTAAACTTCTGCTTCTGCTTTTTCTGACGGAGAAAGGAGGGCGGCTTTATTCCGTCCGCAACAACAGGAACCTCCTGCTCTCTTCTGTTTTCTATATCCTGCTTGGTAAGATGGTGCGACCTCTCTTTTGCCAGAATGAGGTCAACTGGCTCCGGATTTCTCCCCACTATATCACCCCCAAAAAAAAATAGAATAAACGGATTTTTTTCTACGAAAAAATCCGCTGCGATGTCCCGGGTGAATTATCCGTCACTTTTTGACCCACCCCTGCCCATTTTGGCAGATAATGGTAATTTTTTTACCTTTGCGCATTATGGCAGGCAGTACACAGAGGCATGAGGTTATTTACATCAAGCCTTGACTGCCAATGTGAGCGAATATCCTTGATATGATGCACTTCAACTGCGAGACCACCGCAGACAGCACATTTATAATTTGCCCTTGCAAGCACAGCCCTTGAAATTCTTTTCCACTGAGCAGAGTGGTAGAACCTGTCAGCTTTCCTGTCACGTCTGCGTAATCCTTCTGTCTATCGGGCAGACAATTGCTGCAAAGACTTTTTCCGTTATAAGGCATAAGCCCCCCGCATTTTGTGCAATACTTGTAAATCATAGTTCTCACTCCTCAAAACAGCACTGAGCCGATCATGTTATACAACACAAGCGGCGAGCCGCCGCTCCCGAATCTGTCTTACACTGCTTTCTTCCGGATCGCAGCTTATTTGAATACAACACAAAAGCCGCCCGAAGTCAGGCGGCTTTCATGCAACAAATATCATGGAGGAATATTCTGTCCTTGTACTCTTACATCGTCGGCGAAGTGAATAGCCTGTGCACCGGCTTTTTCACTTTCGCCCTTTTTTTCACAGTTTAATTATAACTTATAAAGCTACTGCAAATCAATGCAAAGAACTGCAAAAAGGTGCAAAATGCTGCAAAGCTTTTCCATGAAGATACAAGGTATTTCTTTCCTCGTAGTGAAGCAGCCTTGATATTTCTTCCCAGCCTTTATTATTCAGATATCTTTCTGTCAGAATCAGCCTTTCATATGGGTCTGAAAGCTTCTCAATTCTGCTATGTATCTCCGTCTTTAGATCAACAAGTCTGTCGATCTCGCTGTTGATAAGCTCCTGCAAAGCTATGATCTTGTCAACGATCTGCATAGCATTGTTATTACTGCCTGACTTAACCTTATCGCCCAGCATGGGACTTGATACCGATGTAGCTGTCAGTCTGAGCGCATACAGCTCATCCTGCTTAGC
>CACWVH010000147.1:4913-9996 GCA_902764235.1 uncultured Ruminococcus sp. | reverse complement strand
CTGACGGTTGTCAAGGGATTTTTGTACAAGATGACGGAAAAAGGGCAAGCAAGACAGGTGCTGAGCCGTAAGGCGTGATTTATTCAGTGATTCCTTAAAGTTTCGCAGGGGCATTTTCAAAGGCTTGCAGTTTCCAAAGGGTGTGGGTGTCCGGTGGACACCGCTGCAAAGCAGCAGCACCGACCGAGCCGGCAGGCGAGACCCAGAGCCTTTGGTCGCACTCCGCAGAGTGCGAAATACTTCATTTCAGGAAGGAGGTTCATAATGCTCATTTTATCATCATTGCTGATCGGGGCAGCGGTTGCACAGGATGCTTTTGCCGTGGCTGCAATGTACGGCTCGCTTGACCGGACAAAGCGTCTTCGTGCGGCAGTGCTTACTGCCGGGGTATTCGCATTGTTCCAGACGATAATGCCTGTGCTCGGATGGAGCATCGGCAAGGTCGGCAGCGACGCTGTGGCAGAGTACGATCATATCATAGCCTTCGGCATACTCTCATTCATTGGTATAAAAATGATGCTTGACAGCCGCAGTAATGACAGCTCTGAAAAACACAGTGTTTCCCTGCGCTTCCGTGAGCTTATCATGGCAGCGCTTGCGACAAGCGTTGACGCACTGACTACCGGTATCACCCTTCCGGCGGTGACAGGCGCAGAAAATGCTGCCGGAATGATAATCTCTGTATTCATTATCGGCAGCATTACATTTATTATTTCATTGTCAGGCTATTTCCTCGGCAGACGCATAGGCGATCTGAATCCCCGGCTTGCTCTGCTTTCCGGGGGTGCTGTACTTGTTGCGATCGGGATAAAGACCCTGCTGACTGCTGCGTAGGAGCTTACTCTGATCTTTTCACACAGGCTATTGCAAGCGAGCCGGGACCTATATGACAGCCGATACTCAGTGAAAGCGGAGCAGACTGTATCTCAAAGCCCGGAAACGCTTCTTTTACATTGCTGATCCATGATTCTACCTCAAAAAGCTTCATATCGGAATAAACAGCATACAGAACCATCTGTCCCTTGTCAACGCAATCGGCAAAACGGCTTTCAAGATCCTTTTTCATTGCTTCGATCATAGTCTTTTTAGCGGTTTTTGTACCCCTTGATTTTGCATATGCGTCAAGCTTCTCTCCCTGTATCTGGAGGACAGGCTTGAGGTTCATTACATTTGCGATAAGAGCGCCGGCAGCTGTGACTCTGCCGCCCCTTTTGAGGTATGTCAGCTTATTGACCATGATATAGATGCTTGCATCATAGCCGTCGGCTTCAAGGATGCCGCAGATCTCTTCTCCGCCTTTTCCTGCGTCAGCCATAGCCTTTGCATCAACGGCAGATTGGGACTGAGTTACAGATATCCTGTGGTTATCTGCTACAAAAACCTTTCCCTCGTAATCCGAGGCTGCAAGCATTTTTGCAGTCTGGCATGAGCTTGAAAGTCCTGAGGACATCGGAATGTACACTATCTCGTCATATTCCTTCAGGATATCATCCCAGAAGGATGTCAGCTCTCCGGGTGAGGGCTGTGTGGTTGAAACCGTTGTTTTGCTGTCGGAAAGCAGTTTGTAGAAATCCTTATAATAGATATCCCTGCCCTCAACATAGTCCTTTCCGTTTACATTGAAGGACATGGGAAGCAGAAATATACCAAGCTCCTGTGCCTGCTCCTCTGTAAGTCCGCTGTTCGTATCTGTTGCAATTGCTGTCTTTTTCATAATTCCTCCACGATCCTGCATTTTTCTTCTTCCTGATTCAAACTTCCCACTTAATATTATACTGTCGGAATAGTTGGCTTATTATCAGGCGTTTTCTTTCCGCCGCCCGCCTCCGGCGGGCGGCGGAAAGAAAACAACCAAAGTTGTTGAAAGTACGATTAATGCTTTGATTGAACAGTAAAATGGTATGGGAAGTTTAAGTTCCTGATTGATTATCTCCGGAATATTATCTGATCTTTCCGATATAGGAAACTATCTCATCTCTCATGCGGACAGCCTCTCTCGTTGCAGCCTGAGCATATTCCTCGGGAGCGCAGCCCTCCTTCTGCCATGCGCACATTATTCCTCTTGATGAATTTATCACTGCGCCGATACCGTTTTCGTCGAATGCAGGCGCAATATCCTTTGCTCCGCCGCCCTGTGCGCCGTAGCCGGGAACAAGGAAGAAGGTATGCGGAAGCGCTGCTCTCAGCTCGCCCAGCTGCTCGGAATAGGTAGCTCCCACAACTGCGCCTACTCCTGAATAGCCGCTCTCGCCCATGACCTCGCTGCCCCAGCTTTCGCACATATTGCCCATTGCACGATAAACTGTCTCACCGTCGGAAAGAGTTCTGTCCTGAAGCTCGCCCGAGGACGGGTTCGACGTCTTTACAAGGACGAAGATACCCTTGTCGTCATTTTTACAGATATCAAGAAGCGGCTTTATTCCGTCTGTTCCCAGATAGCCGTTTACTGTAAGTGCGTCTGCGCCGAAGGCTGAAACGCTCTCTCCCTCGATATCGGTAGTACCGAGATGTGCCTTGGCATATGCCTGCATAGTCGTACCGATATCATTTCTTTTTCCGTCAGTGATAACGAACATACCCTTTTCCTTTGCATATGCGATGGTTTTTTCAAGTGTACGCACTCCGTACCATCCGTACATTTCATAATAGGCTGCCTGGGGCTTTACTGCCGGAACAATATCGCACAGTGCGTCGATAAGTCCCTTATTGAACTCAAAAAGCGCCTCAGCTGCACCCTCAAGTCCCTTGCCGTATTTTTCATAGGCTGCCTGTCTGATATATTCCGGTATATAGTCAAGCTTGGGATCAAGTCCTGCTACTGTCGGATTCTGCTTTGCTTTGATATTTTCTATAAGTCTGTCAAATGACATTTCTATTCCTCCTTTTCCGGGCTGTCCCCCGGATATAACCTCTGGTATCTGATACGGCTCAGCTTTTTAAATAATATTTTCTGCTTTAAAAATATTCAGCCACATACCTATATAGATATAGTTTTATTCGTCTTTATAAACTATCCTGCCGCCGCAGACTGTGAGCTTCACCTTTGCAGCAAGCGTCAGTCCCTTGAAGGGCGTATTCTTTGATTTTCCGTGAAGCTTGTCGGGATCGACAGTCCATTCCTCCTCACGATAAAGGAAAAGGTCAGCCGGTGCGCCTATATACATCGTTCCGGCAGGTATTCCCAGTATTGACGCAGGTGTACAGGACATCTTGCGTATAAGCTCTGTTTCGCTCATTACTCCGCCCTTGACAAGTATAGTATAGGCTGCTGCAAATGAGGTCTCCATACCGATCGAGCCGTTGGGCGCATTTTCAAAATCCGCCTTTTCCTGCGGTGTATGGGGTGCGTGGTCGGTGGCGATGGCATCTATCGTTCCGTCCTTCAGCGCTTCGATCATAGCTCTTCTGTCGGCTTCTGTGCGAAGCGGCGGATTCATGCGGTAATCCGCATCTTTTTTGAGAAGCTCCTCCTCGGTCAGCATCAAATAATGGGGTGCTGTTTCCGCTGTTACCTTTACTCCTCTTTTCTTGAAATCCCTTATCATATCGGCTGAGGTCCTTGTGCTGACATGGCAGATATGTACAGGCAGATCATAGGCTGCCGCAAGGGCAAGCTCTCTGGCTGTTCCTGCGTCCTCCGCAGCTGCCGGCATTCCTTTGACGCCCAGCTTTTCGGATATTTCTCCCTCATTCACCTTTCCTCCTGCAAGATATGGGTCCTCGCAGTGAGCTGTAACGGGTATTCCGAGCTGTGCAGCTCTTTTCATTGCTTCAACCATTATTGTGGTGTCAAGCACCGGCTTGCCGTCATCTGAAAGTGCGGATATCCCGGCTTCATAAAGCGCATCAATATCCGTTGCCTCATGACCGCCGAGTCCCTTTGTGATGGAACCGACTACATATACATGGGCATCCGCTGCCTTTGCTTTTTCTATAATATAGCGGACTGTTTCGGGACTGTCCACTGCCGGAACAGTATTCGGCATTGCAAGAAGGCTCGTCACTCCTCCGGCTGCTGCTGCACGGCAGCCGGAGAGTATATCCTCCTTATCTGTCTGTCCCGGGTCTCTGAGGTGAACATGAAGATCCACAAGTCCCGGTGCAGCCTTCATGCCTGTTCCGTTGATTATCTCAACATTGCCCTCGGCTGTTTCCGGGTCAGCGAAAACACCGTTTTTGATAAAGATATCGCCCGGTCCGTCCGTATTATTGAACGGGTCGATGATATGTACGTTTTTTATAAGCAGGTCTGTCACTGGTTATCCCTCCGATCAGTCCTCTCCGTCAGGATCTGTAAAGATCTTTCCGAAGGATCTCTTTAGCTTGCTTCCGATTGATTCATTATGCTTTGTTTCAAGCTCCCGAAGCGGTATCTCTCCCGACCCCGGTGCAAACGGATCCAGGGTATCATCCTCTCCGTCCTCGCTGTAATAGCTTATCTGCTCTGTCTTTTCCGGCTTATGCTTTGATTTGCCGGAGCTTTTTTTCTTATTCCCGGCTTCCTTTCCGGCAGCCGGTGCAAAGGGATCAAGTGTATCATCCTGTCCGTTTCCGCCATAAAGATTTTCCGGTGAAGTCTGTGCCTGTTCCTCTGCTTTTATAAATCCGGCTTTTGTATCGGGCTGTATGTCCTGAGAGGGTGCATTTTCCTCTGCTGCCTCCTGAGCAAGCTGTTCTCCGGCAGCTTCTGCTGCGCTTTCAGGTGCTCTGTCATACTGTATGAGCGGTTCCGGCTCGGACTGTACCTTGCCCTTGAGGATAGCCTCGAATTTCTTATTATATTCGTCTGCATTTACGCTCTCAAGTGCCGGGATCACTGTAAGGATTCCCTTCTTCGGAACAACAGGCTGTGCAAAATATGTATCAGGCAGCTCAAATTCAATACCTGAATCACGCTCAAATATATATTCCGGTTCTGCCGGCTCTGATGCTTCTGCAACAGATTCAGCTTCTTTCGGTTCTGATTCTGCTTCTGCGGCAGACGGTTCAGCTACCTCCGGCTCTGATGCTTCTGTTACCGGTTCAGCTTCTTCCGGTTCTGGCGCTGATTCTACAGCTGCCGGTTCTGTTATCTCCGACTCCG
>CACWVH010000147.1:0-4865 GCA_902764235.1 uncultured Ruminococcus sp. | reverse complement strand
TTACCGGTTCAGCTTCTTCCGGTTCTGGCGCTGATTCTACAGCTGCCGGTTCTGTTATCTCCGACTCCGATGCTGCTTCTGTTACCGGCTCTGCTTCTTCCGGCTCTGGTTCTGCTTCTACGGCAGACGATTCAGCTACCTCCGGCTCTGATGCTGCTTCTGTTACCGGCTCTGCTTCTTCCGGCTCTGGTTCTGCTTCTACGGCAGACGGTTCAGCTACCTCCGGCTCTGATGCTGCTTCTGTTACCGGCTCTGCTTCTTCCGGTTCTGGTTCTGCTTCTACGGCAGACGGTTCAGCTACCTCCGGCTCTGATGCTGCTTCTGTTACCGGCTCTGCTTCTTCCGGTTCTGGTTCTGCTTCTGCGGCAGACGGTTCAGCTATCTCCGGCTCTGATGCTTCTGCAACCGGCTCAGTCACCTCCGGTAAGGACTCCGCAGAAGGCTCTGAGGATACATCTCTGAATGACTCTGTTATTTCATCCATCACAGGCTCGTTGAATTCCGGATCATCCGTTACATCCCTGACAGATTCAACATATTCAGGCTCTGCCTTTTTGCCGGCTGCATCTGCTATGATCTTTGCTGCTGTACCTGCGGCGGCGGCAGCTCCTGTAACGGCTGCTGCTGTTCCGGCTGCGGCTGCGGCACCTGTGACGGCTGCGGCGGCATCTGATACAACGGCTGCTTCTGCTGCGCCTGCGGCTGCTTTGACAGCTGTTTCAGCTCCGGCAGTGAGAACCTCTGCATTATTGTTTCTCTTATTCTTATTTTTGTTTTTCTTTTTCTTTCTGCGTCCCTGCTTTTTAGCTCCCTGTCCGGGCTGTGCAGAAGCATCAGTCTGCTCCGGTTTTTCCTGAGCAGGCTTTTCTCCGGCAGGCGCTTCTTTGTTTTCCGCTGCGGCTGCCTTTTCCTGCTTAGCCTTTTCCTCAGCAGCTTTAAGCTCTGCGCTGCCGTCCTTTATTTCAACGGCAAGAGGATTACCCTTGGGGTCGCTGAGCGAATCTATGACAATATTGCCGTCCTCACCCTTTTTGATGCCGATCTCAAATTTGTCGCTGTTCTTTTTCGCACGGAAGATCTCGCCGCTGTCAGCTTCCGGATCAGGCTGTACAGGCTGAGGCTTCTTCGCCTCCGGCTCTGTTTCAGGAGGCTGTTCAGGTTCGGAAACATCGGAGAAAAATTCCTCCATTTCGCTGTCCTTTTCATTCTCTTCATCGGTCGGCACCTGATTTTTCAGCTTGTTCCTCAGCTTATCGATAAAGCTTACGGTGCTTGCCTTATTCTTTTCAGGCTCTGTTTTTCCGGTTTCGTAAATGCTGTCGGTCTCTCCGGCATCAAATATCTTATTCTTGAATTTCTGGAAAAGCGTAGGCTTTGCATTATCCCCGTCTTCCGGATCGTCTGTCTCCCTCATTGCTGACTCCGGGACTTCCTGAGCAGGCTTGCTTTCAGGCTCAGATTTTTTCTCAGTCTTTTTCTTAGCCGCGGAAGGCTCTATAAGCTCAAGCCTTCTGCTCTTTTCTATATGCTCCTCAAGCTCCTCGGTTTCCTCGGGTGCAAAGGCTTTGTCATCGGGAATATCCTCTGCTTCATTAATTCCGGCAGAAGTGTCCTCTTCCTGAGCCTTGCCATCCTTATCTTTTTTACTTTCAGCTTTGGGCTTCTCCGTCTTATTTATTTCCTCCGGAGTAACTTCAGTCACTGCTTTTTCCGGCACTGACTGCTCCGGTTCATCCTTTGCAGTAAGCTCTGGCTCTGGCTTTTCGGCTTCAGCTGTTACAGCTGCTTCCGGCTCTGGCTGCCCGGGTTCATCCTTGGCAGCAGGCTCAGTCTCCGGCTTTTCGGCTTCAGCTGTTACTGCTTTTTCCGGCTCGGACTGTTCATTTTTGCTTTCCTGAACAATATCATGCTCAGGCTTTTCAGTCTCCGGAGCTTTTTCTTCACTTACACTGTCTGCGCCGTCAGCAGCGTTATCCTGAACGTCTGCCGGCTTTTCGTCCTTTTTTGCATTGACAGGAGTCTGCGGCTTTTCCTCGGTCTTTTCCGGTTCGCTATCAAATCCGCTGAGCACAACTGCGCTGTCGGAAAGCTCAACAGTTCCTGACATTTCATCATCAGCAAAATAATCCTCAAGGCTTGTATTTTCCTCTGCTGATTCTATCTTTACCTCTTCTGCGACAGCTTCCGGCTCGTCAGGCTTTTCTGATTCAGGCTCAGAGAGGTGCACCTCCTGTTTTTTCTCCTCGGCAGGCTCAGTATTTTTCATCGGATTTACGATTCTGAGCTTCATCTCGGACTGGGGCATTTCCTCATCCAGCAAAGCAATATTCGGGTCCTTTTCCTCGCTTTTTCTTTCAGCAAGACGGGTCGGATCGTTTTCGGGTCTGAGATTCCGTGCAGTTATCATCGGCGCGATATTCAGCTCTCCCACCGGCTTGACCTCAGCTGACGCTGCTGTTGATGCAGTCGCCGAAGCGTCTGCCGGGCGGACCTTTCCGAAACGCTTTTCAAATCTGGACATTTCCTGTGCAGACTTGTCGTCTGCCGGTTTTTCCTCCCTGAGAGGCAGGTCATAGCTTTTCGGCGCAATATTATTCCTGTTTTTGCCGAAGCGTCTTTCATATTCCGAAACAGGCTTTTCAGGCGGCTTTTTCTCCTTGTCAAAAACGGATTCACCGATCTGCTCGATGCTTGTTTTATGCTTTGGTGCGCTTTCCGCAAAGACTATTGTATCCTCCTGAGCGCTTTCCTGAGCGGCAAGCTTTGCCTGTTCATTTATCAGCGAGAATTTTGCTATTTCTGAGGTTACGGAAAGTGCAGGCTGTGCAACCGCCTCAGCCTTTCCTACGGGTGTATACGGATTCTTCGGTATTGAAAGCTCAGCAGTAGAATTAAGCTTTGCGGTCTTGCTGTCTGATCTGCCCGCAGCTTCCCTGCTGCTGCTTGAATATACTATATTATCATCATTATCCGGGGCTTCAGCTGTCCCTGACTTTGGCTGAGACTGAGGTTCAGGCTGAGGCTTGGGCTGGGGCTTTGGCTGAGGCTTTGGCTGAGGCTTTGGCTGAGGCTTTACCTCATCCTCGTCATCCTCCTGCTCATCTTCCTCGTCGTATTCAGTTTCATCTTCATCATCTTCATCATCGGGATAGCCCTCAGAGAGCATGACTGTTTCCCTTCTTTTCATTGCAACGATAATGATTCCCGCAAGAGCTGCGGCAGCGATGATCGAAGCGCCGATTATAAAAAGATATCTTCTGTCAAGCTCCTGAATAGTGGTATCTGCAACATCAGTCCCGGACACCTCGGAGGGAAGAGCATCGTCAACATCAAAGAAAACGCTGCTCATTATCTTGTTAAAGAGTGCTCTCTGGTCATTTGAAAGGGGCTTGTTCTTTGACTGGAAGGTTATGAGAATATTAGCGTCATTGATTACAGTATACTGCTGGATTCCATACATATCAGTGCCGTCATCAGTCTTGTATTCCATATTCATTGTAAGGAAAAGGACATTATTGAAGGTGTTTCTGGCACAGCCTGTTGCATATTCATTTCGCAGAAGATTATCCATAAGCTTCTGTACCTGTTTATCATCAAGCTTTGAGATATTTCCGATTTCCTTTGTGCTGGAATTTTTTATCATAGTGACAGTAATATCATATGAAAAATCCTTGGCAAATGCCTTGATAGCAGTATCATTGCCTGCAAGGCTTTCCTCCGCTTCCTTCTTGGTCATACCGGCAGCCTTGAGCGCCGGGTCATCGGCAGCGATCCCCGGGATCAGGACATACATATCCTTGGGAATATCAATATACATATCAACATTCTTGATATTATATGTAGCGTACTGTATCTTAGCAATATCAGTCGTTACAGCAGCAGACTGTTCAGAAGCCTGAGCTTCTCCGTCCGCTGATTTTTCATTATCAGACTGAGCGTCATTTTCCGATTGTTCCTCAGAGGAACTGTCAGTGTCAGTCTGTTCATTTTCAGTATCATCGCCGCCTTGGGACAGCTCTGTATCCGCCACTGCATCTCCGGAATCCTCCGGAGCCGCATAAGCTGTCGCTGAAACGGACAACAGTATAAGTGCGGCAGCGATAACCACAGCAAGTCTTTTCATTGAACGACCTCCATCTATATATCATTGATCTGCATTTTCCTGCTCTATACACAAGTGAATACAGCAAGCCATTTTACATTTGGCAATATACATATTTAATTATACTCTAATTCCCCACAAATTACAAGTACATTTTCCGGCGGAGTGCCGCCGCCAGCGTGACGCTGGACCCTTGATTCACGGCTTAGTCAGTCTGAAAAAGCTTTACTCAGGCACCGCCAGACCTTTTGAGCCTGAACTGCTAAAAAACATTTCTTCTTTAAACTCCCAAAAATATTTTACACAAACTTCCGGCGGCGGAGTGCCTCCGCTGTCAAAATTGTGGGGGTCGCTGCGCTTACGCTCTGCTCTTGCTCTCTGACCAATATTGTCGAAGTCGCGGTTCAGGTTTTCTTCTGACAAATACTTTTATGTTGCCCGACTCCGGTTTTTTCAATTATTCTGAAATTTTTCAGAATTATTTCTTTGCAAACCATCTGATACTATCGCCGGCGCAGTAACAAAAGGCTTCTCCCTGGGGAGAAGCTGACTGATGAGGGGGAAAGGACCACTCCTTGTCTCCTGCCTGTGAAAAAAGAAAAACTGTCCCCCTCGACCGCCCTGCCGGAGTTGAATTTCCAAGAGTGGGAAAGCTGATTTGCACTTAAACCTGAATCCGTGAAATTGAATTAAATCGTTTTTTTAAACCTTCCGGGTTTTCATTTTAGTTAGGCGGCAGGCGTGCTGCGCACGCCTGCCGCCG
>CACWVH010000146.1 GCA_902764235.1 uncultured Ruminococcus sp. | reverse complement strand
AAGCGAGCACGCACACCGCAGGCGGTGGGCAGCGCAGCGGGGACGGGGTGAGGTTAAGGAGAGAAGATTTCAAAAGAGGAGAACCTTAAGGGGAGGGGCAGCGCCCCTCCTCTTATGGTTCTTCTCTTTTGTTGCGTCCGCATCCTGCGGACGCCTTGCCAAAAAAGCAGCCGTTCACATAGAAGCATGAAAAGAATACAAAACTTATCCCACTTCATCACCGCATTTCTCAGAATTACAATGACAAGTGTAATTACACTTGCAATAAAAATAAAAAAAGGGTGCACTCCTCACGCAGAGGTATGCACCCTTTTGATAATTTATCATTATTCCGGATCAATTATAATCCCACGCAATGTCTCAGATGTCAATTTTATGGGTTCAGATTGTCATTTCGTTTTTTCTTGCCCGGCTTTTTGCTTCTTTTTCCTGCGGCTCAATACGATAGCTATGATCGACGCTGCAATTACTAACAAAACATTCCAGCATAATATCAACAGCATTATAAAGGAAAGCGGTCTGGGTATGGGGATCTTGTACTGAGCTTCATATATCGTCCTGGTACTGCCGTTTTCTGTCAAGGTCACAGTATCGGCTTTCAATGGATTTTTGCTTATGTTGTAGCTTCTTCCGTTTCGTGTAATGCCGGTGATTTCAGAATAACCGCCGTATATTTCAGTCTGATCGTCCGTCAGAGCGGAAACGCTTTTGATATTGCCTTTTCCGTCCGCTGTGACAAGCATATTATCACTTATTACACATAGCTGCAGATCGCTGTCCCTCCAGTGTACAACAGTCAGACCGCTGTCATTGATCTCATAGCCATATAGGAAATGCCCGTCACTGTCATATACAAGAGCTGAGTTTTTGCAATAACCGCTGACCATACACACCGCAACCAGTCCGTCCTCGTTTACATCATAGCATTGTATAAGTGCAGTCTCCGGTTCTTCTTTAAAAAAGCGAGGCTCTATTTTTTCTATATAGCTGTCCGTCTTACCCTCAACGGCTTTCCTTTCCTGCGACGCACTGACAGGAAAGTATATAAATAATGAAAACATCAGTAATATAAGCAAGGCTGAGATGACTCTTTTAATTTGTATCATGGCATTGGCTTTCATATCCTCCACCTCCGTACAGTCGATATTAATTGTATTCAACGAATAAATTGCCTATTTCTATACGATTGTTGCTATTCCCGGCGTAAAATCCCACCGGCAGATAATCCTTCGGGATCATTTCCTCATAATCAAAATCAAACTGATAATTGCAGAAAATAAGCTCTACATATATTATCCTGCCCTCATGTGCGTCAAGTGCATAAACAAAACCGTTGTAGCTGTCCGCATACATTGCCGCAAGGTCATATTTGCTGTCAAAGCCCTTTGCACCGTAAAAGCCCTTGTATGTCGTTGATTTGTAATCGTGAAGCCTTTTCAGTTCCTTTTCATATTCCTCCTCAGGATAATCAACAACAAGATAGCTTAGCCACTGCGCATCCCTTGGATCATAGTAAACCGTCTCGTAATCCTCAACTGTCATTTCCTTTGTAAGATGCTCCGGGAAAATGCTTTCATCCATATCCCATTTATCGTTGTGCGGTTCAACAGCGTTTTTTCCGATATAATCCTCATACCGGCTTATATCCGTGTTGGTCTCGATCTCTGCACCGGTGTCAAAGAAAAACAGTAACGCCAGAAATCCCAAAGGCACAGCAAGCTCCACAGCTATTGCCAGAACTACTGCCACAATAACGATTATAACTGTTTTTTTCTTGTTTTTCTTTTTCGATTCCTGCACATACTGCGTAAAGACGGCGTCCGTCTGATTGCTGAAGCTTACCGCAGGCTTATCGTACAATGCTTCATCAAGCTGTTTGCGGCATCCCTTACATTCATTCAGATGTTCTTCGATCATTTCATTGCTCTTTTCGCTTGTCATATGCTCGGCATAAAGCGGCAGAAGATCTTTTATTATTTCGCAATCTGTTTTCATATGCTGTCCTCCTTCATTCTTTTTCTTATCATATCCTTTGCACGATGATATGAAACGCACGCCCAGTGATCGTTTTTGCCGAATATCTCTGCTATCCCCCTGAAAGAAAGCTCTCCGAATACTCTCAGCATGAACACCTCTTTATAAGGCTCCTTCAGCTCATGCAGATATTTATGTATTATTGCAGCTGTTTCCTTATCCTCAAGTATTTCAAAGAACTGACTGTCACTGTCAGGAATGGCAGCCTCAAGCTCGTTGTCAGCAATATGCCTTTGTTTTTTCAGATATGTAAAGTACCGATTCTTAGCGATAGAGCAGAGCCATGTCCTGATATTTGAGCTGCCCTTATAATCGTCTATATGCTTTATTGCCCTGAAAAAAGTCTCCTGACACAATTCCTCTGCAAGCTGCTCATTAGCAGTGAGTCCTCTGAGGAATCTGTATACATCCTCGTAGTACTGCCTGAATATCTGTTCCGCATTCTCCACTCCGCCGCCTCCTTTCTCTGTACCTGCCTTTATATATTAGACTCCCGGAAAGCCGGAATATCACAGCTCCGGATAAAAATTTTTAAAAAATGCCGCCGTACTGCTTGTGTACGGCGGCATAGTTTGCTTTGAAGCCAATGGTCAATTCAGCTTTGCCATGATTATTTCTTTACTGTGATAAAGCAGGTTGCTGTCTTTCCGTTATAGGTCTGGACGGTTATTGATGTGTAGCCAACCTTCTGAGCTACAAATTCAGCATTCCAGCTGCTCTTTGTAAGCTTGACAACGCCATCGTTATAGCTGCTTAGCTTGTATGTTCTTGTTGCACAGCCTGAGCCGTCCGGAATGATAGCTCCGACTGACATCTTCTGTCCGACCTTCATTGTAACATCAGACTTTGTCATCTTTACCCATGCAGGTGCCTGCTTTACTGTCACCTTACAGGTGCTTTCCTTGCCGTTGTATGTACGTACTGTTACATATGCAACGCCCGGCTTAACGCCTTTGAAAACGCCTGTCCATTCTGTCTTTGTCATTTTCACGACAGATGAATTGCTTGTACGGTAGGTTCTCTTTGCAGAAGCTGCTCCGTCATTAACGCCGGAACCGATGGTAAAGCTTTCACCCACGCCGAGTGTAAGAACACCCTTTGTAAGCGTAACGCTCTTGGGAGCCTGCTTTACTGTTGCATTGCATTTAGCTGTTTTTCCGTTACTTGTCTTAGCAGTGATTACTGCTGAGCCGACTGCCTTAGCAGTGACCTTGCCGCTTGAAACTGTTGCGGTATTTGTCTTTGAGCTTGACCATGTAACAGACTTGTTGGTTGCATAGAAGGGCTGTACAACTGCACTGAGCTGAACGGATTCATTCACACCGGCAGAAAATGAGGTTTTGTTGATCGTAATGCCTGTTGCTGTCATGCCTGTGATGCTCTTGAAATTCAGGCTGTTATTCTTGGCAAAGGTCTGTGCAGTTGAGCCATTGTAACCATGTACAACTACATTCTTTAATTTATCTTTATTGGTAAAATAATAATCGTCAAATATTGTTTTTGAATTGAAGAATGCTACCTCTTTGATCCTGTTCATATTGGTAAGAGTCCCAAAATAGAACTTTTCAAGATTTTTGGACAGTGAGATTCCGGTCAGATTCTTGTTATAACTAAATGCACCGGCACTGATCGTTTTTACGCTGTCCGGAACCTTGTAAATATCTCCCGTTTTTGCAGCAGGATATAAGCACAATTGCTCCATATTCTTGTCAAACAGTACACCGCCTACTGTCTTATAATATTTATTAGATGAAGAAACATTGATTTCCTTCAAAGCTGACATAGTGCCGGAAAAAGACATGATTGAGGTATTGGCTCCGACATTCACCTTCTGAAGCTTAGAAGCATTTTCAAATGAAAATATACGAATCCAGGTAACACTGTTCGGAACTGTAAATTCAGAAACCGGTTTTGCCTTCGGGTAGCATTCAAGAGTTTTCATATCCTTTGAATACAGAACCCCGTTTGAATCCTTGTATGCTCCGTTAGCAGAATCAACCTTAATCTCCTTAAGCGATGAGGTATACTCAAATGCATCATACTGAATACTGGTAACAGTCTTAGGAACGGTCACCTTTTCAAGATAGAGATTAGAAAATGCACAAGTTTCTATTTTCTTTACAGATGATGGTACAGTATAGCTTGTGCCGGTTTTATATCTCGGATAATACAGAAGTGTATCCTTGTTCTTATTGAACACAACACCGTTCACAGAGGAATATTTCGTATTCTTGCTGTCAACATTAACTGCTGTCAGAGCATTTTACTTGCTGTAATGATAGAAATTGATAGTTGTTACGCTTGCAGGAATATTGACTGTCTTGACAATTTCAGGATAGTAGAAAGAAAGATCGACTTCAACCACTTTTTTGCCGCTGATGGACGAAGGAAAGCTTACCGTTGAATTCTTTCCGGTATACCATACATGAACTCCCCCGGTAGTTTCATAATAACTAAAATCGCCGCTGGATGCAGCCTCCGCTGTTATTGAGCTTTCTGAGATCACAGGCAGCATAACAGCAGCACCCGAACCGAGGATCGCAGCAGCCATAATTGCTGAACCGGTTCTACGTAAAATAGAGCTTAACATTTTTTTCATTGCACCTGACTCCTTACATAATATATTGCAGCAAATTGAAGAATAGGTCAGCAACTCTTTTTTCAGACATATGGTACGACCGGCAAAAGAATATGAACCTTTTCATTTCTTGCAATCCTGTTTTTTCAATTATATCACCACATTTTTTCTTGTCAACAATTTGGCGTACACGACATGGGGTATCGTGTACGCCTATGGGAAAGATTAACTTATACTCTTGTTAAATGATAAGACAATAAATCCTGTCATAAAATTAGACGTTTCAAAAATACAAAATGTTCATTATTTTTATAAATTTTTTTCTTTCCCTGAATTTGTGAAATACATTTATAATTACTGATAAAGCAGCAGCAATAACCGGATATCATTAATTGTAAGGTTAATACTAATATTCAATAAAACGTATAAGTTTTAAAGCTTGCTGCCTTGCGGCAGCAAGGCAGCTTCATTCATGTCTGCAACAAAAGGGACGCCCTCTTTC
>CACWVH010000145.1 GCA_902764235.1 uncultured Ruminococcus sp. | reverse complement strand
CCGCTGTCAGAAGAGCGTCCACTCTGCCCTCTCCGAAGTTTTTCCTTGCGGGTCCATACTTGTAATACGACATCCTGACCCTGAGCTTTCTTTCCTTATCAAATTTTTCACAGTATTCCACATCCAGAATCTCATCCTTCATATCCACACCCCCTGTGTTCCAGATTTTTTATATACTCCTGTGCCATCTTCTTATCAAACTCCGGCAGCTTTGCATACCTGATCTGCATTTCAACTCTGTTAATCTCTTCAACCACCTTGCCGTCTGTATAGAGCTTCACAGTACTGACATTAGGCTCATACCAGACAGGCAAAGGGCATTTGCAATATGAACAGCCCCCCGTTCCCTCGTCCGGAGCACCACAGTGCGGACACTCTGCTCCATATGTATCAACCATAGCTTCACTAGCACGAGGAATAGTATATTTACTGCGCCTGCCCAGTGCACGTTCCTGAATTTTCTCCAGCCCTGCCATTTCACGTATTTCATTAGCAGTAAAATGCTCTCCGATAAAGTTTTGAAGCTCCTGATTACTGAGCGCCTTTTCCGAATGAAGAATGATTTCTCCGGCTTTCTCACTCAATCTGATGCATTCCGGATCATCAGTCTTTTTCTTCAAACGATACATAACGCCCTGCATCCAGAGCATCCACCTTTCAAGCATACTCATAAACAACCCTCACTTACACTTACTATATCGCCCAAGGAACTTCTCAAGCTCACGGCTCCCCGCAGTCCCCTCCGGCAGCAGCTCCATCAATCCCTTGATGACCGACACCAGATTTTTAACAAGCTGCAGATAAGTTTCCCCCTTGCTTGACTTTTTAACCCCGGTCTGATCCTTGCCATTCTGATAAGTCTCGACCCAGCCTTCCTTACGGATAGCCGCCTTCAGCTTTTTCGCCTGCGTCACCATGAAGCACGCCTCATCAACAAGAGCCGTTGCAGCTTCCTTCTTAGCTCCCTCTGGCATCTTCTGAATTTCATCCTTCGTCATCTTAAAGCCTGCCAAATCCTCTCACCTCCCCTCATATTTGCTGACCACACCCCCCTCACGCGCGTCACTCGTTAATATGGGGGTCTCCCTATAACGGTATTTCAGACCCACCTGGGGACGTCCGATAGGGGGGTAGTGGCTCGCCGTCACAATCAAATTCACATTTCAAGGGTATTGAAGGACGGTCAAGCCAGTGCCCTTCTTTGCGATCATGGCAATCTTTACATAGGTACTGAAAACGGCTTGGATTCAATGATATTTCAGGATCATTGATATTTTCCGCTGTCAGCATTATTTTGTGATGTACGATAAATCCCGGAGCATCTCTGCACTCTTCACACAAGCCTCCGTCAATATTTATCCGATCACTGATGTATTTTGATCTTGCGGCTTTCCAATTGCCGGAATTATAAAACTTTTTAGCCCATTTTTTCATTTTTTTCAACCTTTTTCCTATATAAAACAGAATCGGCAGTCTGCTATTCCAGACTGCCGATCGAGGTAGAATTATGTGAGTGCGTATGTGCACTGGTTGCAGAGGGCGGACTCGAACCGCCAACTCAAGGTTATGAGCCTCGTGAGCTGCCTTTGCTCTACTCTGCGCCAAAGAACAACCGTCGGAGGAGCAGACACCCCAAGACAGTAAAGCATCCGCTTTCCTCCCGTGTTCATGTTATAATTCTACCGCTTCGGCATGTCCCGTTATCCCCGACTCTTATCAAGCAGGGAAAAATACTTTCGCTTCATTTTCCAGTACATATCCCTGGAACATGGTACATTCAACCTCATGTATAGATACTCATATGTAATATCATCCCGTGTTACACCCTTGAGAAGACACTCCCTCATGTCTTCCGTGCGTGATCCACGATATACCGCTTCAACTGATGCCCTGACTGCTTCTTCAATCAGCCTTCTCTTTTTCTTGCCGGATATCCCTTTGTATTCCTTGTACTGAAGACTGAAATATAAAAGCTCACGATATCTGTTGCGCCCGATGTTGTATTCTTTGAGTCTGAGGTCTCGCTTTTTCATTATCTCTGTTTCCTTCCTTTGCCCTGAGCTTGCGCCAGATGTTAAGCTGTGCTTTGTCTGTGAATTTTGCTGCTGCCAGATAAGGATCGTCTGTCTCAAGCTCAATACCGTCCTGCAGTGATCTGACAATATGCTTTCCTCTGTCGGTATCAAAATACCATCCGACTCCCGCCAGCTCGTATATTTTCTTCATGTAATACCGCTCTCCCTGATATCAAGATATCTGCATATCACACTGACTGCATCCTGCCATGAGTAACAGACCGCTGTTGCATATCCCTGATCTTTCAAAAAGCCGAGCCATTCTCTCTGTTCCTTCGTAGGCCTGTTGCTGCCGTACTTCATTTCGATCCTGAGTCCGTGATAACCCTTCCGTGCAACAGGAAGATCAAGATCAGGTACTCCTGCTCTGACTCCCTGACGTTTCAGGTTAACAGCCTCTTTCTTGTTCCGGCTTCCGCCGTTCGGGATATGATATAAATACCGCAGCTCGGGATATCTCCCGGACATGAATGTCGCCCACTGAAACAGGTGCTGCTGCTCAATTGCCTCGTGCTGGATCATTGATATACCCCTCATCCTTAGCAATCTGTCTGAGCTTTTTAATTGTTTTATCGCCGATGCCGTTCCAGTGATTCCCGCTATAAAGCGTAACCAGTTGCAGATACTCTTTTATCCTGTCCTCAGCCGCTGTTGCCTGCAAGTCATCAATAAAATCACATATCTGCGCATCAGTCATTTTTCTGACTTTAACAGCGATATCGTGCTGCTGCCGCTCAAGCGGTGTTTTCCGATAGTTTTTCTTTGCCATTTTTTCAAATCTCCTTTTCACTCATATGTAAACCAATCATCAATTGACCAGGGCGGAGAATCACTTCCTGTCCGGTACATGACCACAGATACATACCAGTTTGAATTAAACTCGTTCCACCTTGCATAGCAGCGGACAAACTTATATCCTTTGTACCGGCGTTCCCAGTAAGCACTGTCCTCTAAATGTTTTTTGGCCATCAGCTCAACCTTACGCTTTGAAAGCTTGTTGTCCTTGACCTTCTGATCCGGCTTTTTCAGATTCCGGGAGCATACATATCTTTTTGTTTTGCCGGAGACATTTCCGGATTCTTCCTCTTCCTGCTTTCCACAGTCTTTGGATATGTACTTTGCTGCTGCCTCCGGGCCGAAGTCCTGAGGGCGATACCTGTCAGCATTCGTTCTGCCTTTCCAGAGCTTTTCGTAACCGTCACGATCTCCGTCACCACAGCCGGTAATGAACAGGTGAAAATGATATCTTCTCTTTCCCTTGTTCTTCCCTCTACGGTATATTGCAGATTCAACAGCATATAGATATTTCAGGGGTGCTTCTGCCTTTTTCAGTGCCTTCTTATACTTCTGACTTTTCGGCATTGATTTCAGAAGCGCCCTCAGCTCTCTTGCTTTTCTTTCACGGTAGGTTTTCACCCGGCGGATGAAGTTTGATATCTTTCTTTTTGCCTGCTTTTCTGTGTCAACATCATCATCAGGGATGAAGGTCAGTGTCATCAGGATATCTTCTTCTCCGAAATTTGCATTGACAAGCCGGATCACTCTTTTTTGTGCCTGAAGTTTATTGTATTTTTTCTGCTCTGCACTGCTCCGCTTTGTCTGCGGACCCCTGCCGAGCTGCCTGCCGTCTCTGGTCACAGGATAGAAATCAGCCTCAAGCAGTTTGCCCGATCTTGTTTGTTTTTCCCGGATCACACTTTCACCCCTCACCGTTGAATTGTTACTATCCATTTACAAGGACAAACGCGGCTCAGAAGCCGCTCTAAATGTAAAATAATAATTGGCAATCAGCATTGGATAATAATCAGCATTGGATAATAATTCGGATGCCGTTCAGGCTGAAAAGTCCGGCGGTGCCCGGGAAAAACTTTATCATGCTGACTAAGCCGTGAATTGCGACACCGGCGGCACGCCGGCGCTTGAATTCTTGACTTTTCCGGGGCTGTTGTGCTATACTTTCTGTAGTAATATTTTCTGGCAGCACAACATCGCCGGAGCTATGATCACAGACGTGCCCTCGTCTGTGATCTTTTTTATTGTCCTTTTTCGCCGCTGTCGTTATCGTCAATGTGCAAAGCTCTGAATATTGCCTGTGCTCTTTCCGGGTACTTGGCTAAAAAAGCAGCCTTGATCTCTTCCTCGAATTCGAGCCGCTCCTTATCGGATATAGGAAAATGATGCGGCAGTCCGTTCCTGCGCTTGTAGTCCTCATATTTCTCCCTTATCCTCGGATCACCTATATTGACACAATAGCCGTACTTATTTGGCGGCATAAAAATTGCCATGTCAGTACTCCCTGAATTTTCTGCCCTTTTCGTGATAAAGGGCTCTGGTGTGCGTTTCTCTTTCGTCAATATCCTCGTCATCAAAGTCAAACCCTAACTTATCCTTGAGGACCTTGTCTATGTAGCTCCATCGCTCCGGAATATCCGCAGCCTGCCTGCTGTAGTCATTCATAAACCCGACAAACTTTTCAGCTCTCGCCTGACCGAAGCCGAATTCCTGATGAAGCACGAGACACGCTATTTTAAGCGTTCTGAGAATAGCCTTTTTCTGCTCCTCCTGTGTACGTTCCTTGACCTCAGCCAGCACATCGTCAATAAAGTCTTTTCTGAATTTCGACTGCGGCATTCTTATCCGTGCATTCATATTCCTTCCTCCATTCTGTCAAGCATCAGTTTGTCATCATAACCGATAAAATGCTTGACAAATAAGTAAGTAGTTGCAACTCTGAACGGGATCCCCGTTGCCCTGAGTCTGTCTATGACCTGTCTTAGTCTTTTTGTAGGCTGTATATATGCCTTGATAATAGTTTTCTGCTGCTCCGGTGTCAGTTCTTTGATATTTTCCATGCTCATGTCCTCGCTCTCGCAGCTTCAAAGCCGGTGCTTATATCGTCCCTGATAGCGTCCGCTACCTTTTTCTTCTGCTGCTTGCCCTCAGACTTTGCCAGTGCCTCACGCTCTGCCACAAGGAATTTTATCACCTTGTCAAGCTCTGTCACTGTGTCGATCGGTGATTTTCTTTTCTGCGGCCATGTAAAAGCCAGAGCATAAACATGACCGCACCTACATTTTTATGCTTTCTGCTTGTCTTTGTTTTTCTGCTCCTGCTCATTGATACGCCTGAGCACTGACTCAGCATAGACACGCTGACATACTCTGAGTATGTCATCTACCTCAGCCTGAGTTTTGACGACAAAGCTGTCGTCAATGTATGATTTACCTTTTCCGGGGCCGTGATCGATCTCCATTACTATTGCCATAAGCTCAGCTCCTTTCGTTAATTTCTATGCTTGTCTTTCCTCCTGCATACCGGGCATATGTAGCGGTCATACTTGTCCTTGACGCTGACATTCCACTCTGTACCGCAGTATATGCAGGTTTTGTATTTTGCTTGTGGGTTCTTCCTGAATTTCATGTTTTTGCTCTTTCGGCAATATACAATAATATACAATGTACATTCACCGTCTGTTTCCTTTGTTCTTTCCCGGGCAGCCGCCCTGATCTCTGCATAGTCGTCAGAGGTACAGATCAGCTCTCCCGGCTCCGTTTCTGTTTCATATAAGTCATAAAGTGCATACCGTTTCATCTTCTCACTCCTTGTAATTTGTTCACACTTGCCTTATAATTTAGCTATCGGTACCGCCGTGCCGAAATAGTTATGAAAGCGAGGTGATACTTTGGATAAAAACAAAATTAAAGATCTGAGGAAATTACTCGAAATCTATCGAAAAGAATGTATTGAACAGTTTCCGGAAGAACAGCGACCCGCTACAATCGCTGAAATAAGCGAACTGTCAAAACAAGTTTTTTACCTTCTTAATTCCTTTATAGATGTTTTGGAAGACGACTGATTTCCTCATACAGGGACATGATTCATTCAAGGGTTGTGTCCCTGCTTGTATTCTGTTCTTCATCCTTCAGCGCCGTTATCAGTTTCTGAAGCAGCTCTATTGTTTTTTCAG
>CACWVH010000144.1 GCA_902764235.1 uncultured Ruminococcus sp. | reverse complement strand
GTCAAAATGACAAAAACAAACTGGACAGGCAGCTTCAAGGCTGTAAAGCCCGGCACAGCATATGTAACAGTCCGTACCTACAACGGCAAGGAAGCAAGCTGCAAGATCACTGTCACAAAGTAAAAACTGATCCGTGAAATTAACCTCTCTGTCACAGCTTCGCCGTGCCACAACTCCTTAAAGGGAGAGATGCTACTGCAAGCGGCAGAGAGGTTAAAGCGTAAGTTCAGGATTCACCTTTTCAGCGATACTGATAGTGCAGAATAATGAGTAGATGTTTCTATTATAACAATAGTTTTATCATTTACCGCTTTTGAGTTCCATGGATTCAGGTATCATAAAAAAATGATATAATTTGTAAAAAAATGTGTTCTATCAATATTGATATATGATATAATAAAAGAAGTTCTCAGCCGGTTGTAAAATGGCGAAAGGCTGTCTGCCTGCCCAAAAAACTGAAAATCCTTGTAAAACGGAGATAATTTAGGAAGCACTGATTAAATCCAGTGCCTGTATTGCGTTAGCAATTTTTTCGTCAGGTTGTACAAAAAGACCGCAGGCAACCTGACGGTTGTCAAGGGCTTTTTGGACAAGATGACGGAAAAAGGGCAAGCAAGACAGGTACTGAGCCGTAAGGCGTGATTTATTCAGTGATTCCTTTACAATCAGCTGAAAAAAGGTCTTTTCAGGAGGTAAAGTATGCAAACATACAGAATATGGAAAATCACACTATTGATGCTTGCAGCTACTGTTATTGCTTCATTTTGCAGTATAAATGCAGCTGCACTTGATGATGCCGGAGAAAATGAAACGGCTGAAATCACTGACGCCGGAACAAGTCTGAGCCATAAAAGTATTGATTCCGGAGAGATTTTTACGATCATCTCTGATTTTACAGGAGGTGACGGAGATTATGATTACAGCTATGGATATATCTGTCTGCAAAACGGAAAGGAATATTCAACAAGCTATATCAAGAATCAGAAGTATTCATTTAAAATGCCGAAAACAGCGGCGAATTATAATTTCTATGTAAAGGTAAAGGACCAAAGCGGAAAACAATCTATGTTCCGGGAAAAAGGTGATGTAGAACAGGCAACCGGTAAGGAGCTTGCCATAAAGGCTTCTGTCGATGCTGACAAGACATATATCGGACAGAGCATTTCAGTAACAGCAAATCCTTCCGGCGGTACAGCTCCTTATAAATTCCGGTATTCATACAGAAATGAAAAGGGCGAGCAGTTCTATATAGGCGATTCGTTTGTCTACAATCAGGTTCAAAGTATAAAGCTTCCGGAAAAGGCAGGCAAATATACTGTTTTTGTCAGCGTAAAGGATAACAGGGGTAAGACAGCATGGTGCAGCAGTACGGTAAATTCATATCCGCTTTCTGTTGCTGATTCAAAGGTTTCAAAAACAACGGCTGCTGTAAAGGAAAAAGTGGTGCTCACAGCTGTTGCAAAATTCAGCTCGGGAAAGACAAAGTTTCACTATTCCTTCCACGAACAGGGAAAGCAGTGGACCTATGAAGGAGGATATACAAGCAGTAACAAGCATGAATTCAGCTTTGCAAAAAGCGGCGTCTATTATATAAGAGCAGCTGCAAAGGATGAAAGAGGTACATACACCGAAAAGCAGTTCAGACTTACAGTAGTGGAGCTTGATGTGTCAGCTTCATCAGTCAGCAAAACCTTGATAAAAACCGGAGAAAAGGTAAGGCTCAGCACTTCTGCGAAAAATATCAACGGTCAGCTTAAATGCCATTATTCATATCACCGTCAGGGAAAAACATGGAGCTTTACCGGAGAATATACAACAAAGAAGTATATGGATTTTTCCTTTGCTGATAACGGCATCTATTATATAAGAGTCGGAGCCAAGGATGGATCGGGACTGTATAAGGAAAAACAGTTCTGCATCTATGTATATAATGCTGCTTCAAGAAAAACGATCAGGAATACACAGCTTATGTCCTCGGCAAAATGGGCAGGTACAGTCAGAACAAATGTCCCGTCAGGATCATATGTCAATGTTATCAATACATACGGACATTGGTTCATGGTAAAATATAAGGACAATACCGGCTGGCTTTATAATCTTGCGTTGGGAAATTATAAGAATTATTCCACGATTTCAGCTTCTACGATCGGAAGCTATTGTGATGATCTTATTTTTTCAAAGGGCAGATCTATAAAGGCACTGTTCGGCTGTGTATCATCGTCTCCGTATAAGGCAACTAATGACCTTGGATATGAAAATAATATAGTATATATCATAAAATACAAAAGAGGTGCCTGCTATCAGCATACAAACTATCTTGATTATCTCCTGAAAAGAGCAGGCTATGAGACAAAGATGGTGAATGACGGAAAGATAAAAAGAAGTCCGTCATGGATAAAGCATACATGGGTCATTGTAAAGACTTCTGATGGATGGCGTCATATTGACGCAACAAATGTCAGGGAAACAGGATGTGCATATCTTAAAACAGACAGCTATCTCAGCAAATATTTCTATTGGGATACTTCAAAATATCCTAAGTGTGTATAACTTAAACTTCCCATACCATTTTACTGCTGTTCAATCCAAGTATTAATCGTACTTTCAACAACTTTGGTTGTTTTCTTTTCGCCTGATAATAAGCCAACTATTTCGACAGTATAATATCAAGTGGGAAGGTTGAGTGTATAAGCAAAAAATCAGCCGGTAAAACAGTATTCTGCATTACCGGCTTAAAAATAATACGGAGGTCCGGATGGTTTTCAGTTCAACAGTTTTTCTGTTCATTTTTCTTCCTGTGACATATATTCTTTATCTTGTATGCAGGAATATCAGAGTCAGGAATATTATTCTGATAATAGCAAGTCTTTTCTTTTATGCATACGGTGAGCCAAAGGCAGTTTTTCTGATGATAGTGTCTATTATCGCAAATTACCTTTTTGGTCTTGGAATGGACGGCAGATTCAGAAAGCCGCTGCTGATTATATCTGTTATATTCAATCTTCTGATGCTCTATGTATTCAAATATCTGAGCTTCAGCGCACAGCTTGTAAATGATATTACAGGGCTTGGCATACCTGTGCCGGCAATAACGCTGCCTGTGGGTATTTCGTTCTTTACCTTTCAGGCAATGTCCTATGTAATTGATGTATATAAGGATCCGAAGCTGAAGGAGAAGAATATTCTGAATATCTTTTTGTATATCTCTCTTTTTCCACAGCTTATTGCAGGTCCGATAGTAAAATTCTCCGATCTTGCACAGCAAATAAGTAAAAGAAGCATTACCATCGAAAAAACCACACTCGGTATAAGACGCTTTATTTACGGCCTTGCAAAAAAAATGCTTATCGCAAACACAATGGGACAGATCGCAGACGCAGCCTTCAACTCCCCTTCGTCAGAGCTGAGCGCAGGCGCACTCTGGATAGGGGCAACTGCATATATGCTTCAGATATTCTTTGATTTCAGCGGCTACAGCGATATGGCAATAGGTCTCGGAAAAATGTTCGGCTTTGAATTCAAGGAGAATTTCAACTATCCCTATGCCGCAGATTCAATGCAGATGTTCTGGAGAAGGTGGAATATCTCTGTTTCAACATGGTTCAAGGAATATGTTTATATCCCTCTCGGCGGAAACAGAAAGGGAAAGCTCAGGACAGGAATCAACAAGTGCATAGTGTTCTTCCTGACAGGTCTGTGGCATGGCGCAAACCTTACATTTATAGTATGGGGTCTGATGCATGGTCTTTTCCTTTTGCTTGAACAGTACGGAGTTATTTTCTTTGTGAAGGATAAGTTCAGGAAAAATATATTCGGCAGCATAGTATCACATATTTATGTTATTCTCGTTGCAATGTTTGCTTTTATATTTTTCCGTGCTGACAGTCTTACAGATGCGTGCAGCTATATTGCCGGAATGTTCACAGGCTTCGGTCAGAATTTTATACTCAGCAGCAATGTATATGCCCTGGCATTTACACCAAATACAGCGGTAACACTTGTTTTTGCAGTAAGCTTTTCGACAGATGTGATAAGACGCATAAGCGAAAAGCTGAAATCTGTCAATAAAGCAGAGCTTGGCGAATATATCGGTTCAGCTGCAACGCTGGTTCTTTTTGCGCTTTGCGTAATGAATCTTTTTACAGCAAGCTACAATCCGTTTATTTATTTCAGATTTTAAGGAGGGAGCAGCATAATGAAAAAGTCAATCGGAATAATCTATACGGCTGTTTTTATGACAGCGTGCTGCGTTCCTTTTGCAGCAGCAATAATTTCTCCTGCATCTGAAACCACCGGCAAGGAGGATGCGGCAAAAATGCCGGAGCTTTTTTCCGACGGCAGGCTCAATGACAGGATAGGCACGGAATTTGATGACTATTTTACAAAATCAGTACCGTTCCGCCCACAGATAATTACTGCACAGAATACTCTTTCCGGTGCACTTTTAGGAAAGGAAAACAATAATGTCCTGACGGGAAAAAAAGGATGGCTTTTTTCCGGAGAAAGTACAGATGAATTCATCGGCGTAAGAAAAAGCGACAGATCAATACATAATGCTGCCGAAACGATCAGGATAATGCAGGAATGTGTTACAGCAAAGGGCATGAATTTTGTTTTCACTGTCGCACCGGACAAAAACGAGATATATCCCGAATATATGCCCTCAGGGTTTATAAAATCTGATGAAAACACTCTTTCGGTACTTGAAAAATATCTGAAAGATGATAAAATAAACTATGTAAGCCTGAAGGATGAACTGCTCAGCGTCAAGGACAACGGAGCGTTTCTCTATCTGACAGGCGATACTCACTGGAACGGACTCGGGGCACTGTATGGTTATAATGCGATAATGAAGGGCCTTGGTGAAAGCTATGAGAGCTTTTCGGGAACAGAGTACAGTGTCAGGAATGACTGGTACGGCGATATCGCAAAAATGGCATACCCTGCTGCAGCGCCTGCATGCAGTCAGTATTATTTTGATCTTGATTATTCAAAGCTGCGCTTTTTGCAGCCGAGAGCAGCATCGTCAAATGACAAGCTCCTTGAGGAGCTTATGAGTGATAAAGAGGAAAATGATACCACGATCCGTACAATGAATCCTGCCGGAAAAGGCTCGCTCTATATTTCGAGGGATTCCTTCGGCAGAGCAATGCTGCCGTTTCTTGTGAGCAATTACAGGTCGGCTTATATCACACGTACAAGAAGCTTTGATCTCAGAGCGGCGGACAAAAACAAGTACAGGGATGTCGTTTATGAAATGGTAGAGAGAAAGATCGACAGCATAACTGATACAGTACCGCTGCTTTATGCACCGCAGGCTGAAAACATAAGCGGTACAAAAATTAAAAACGATGGAAAAAATAAAATTCTCGTCAGAAATGAAGGCGGTGCGTTGAAGGTCTGCGGTATTCTTGACAAGACAAAGGTATTTGATAATTCGAGAATATATGTCAGTGTGAAAATCGACGGAAATGAAAAAATATATGAGGCATTTCCGATCACGGAAACCGAGCTTCTGAAAACAGAGGAAAAATCAGATTATGGTTTTACTGCTCTGATAGAGGGGCTTGGAGATAAACAGGAAAAAGCAGAGGTCACGGTCATAGTAAAATAACGGACAATTCTATTTTAAATTAAAAAAGAGAGGAACAGAAAAATGAAAAAGCTTATAGCAATTGCGGTACTTGCCTGTATGATTCTTACATTTGCAGGCTGCGGTCAGGATAATAATGCAAAGGAAGAATCAAAGGGAACAGTTTCAATAGCTGAAAGCTCAGCAGAAGAGTCTGAGGAAAAATCTGCTGAGGAAAGCAGTAAAACTGAGGAAAGCTCAAAGCAGGAGAGCAGCAAGGAAGAGGCTTCTGAGAAAAAGGAAGAATCTGAACAGGAGAAATCTGCTGAGGAAAGCTCTGAAAAAGCAGAATCTGATAATGCTCAGGCAGAAAAGGAAGCAGCTGAGAAGGCAGCGGCTGAAAAAGCAGCGGCTGAGAAGGCAGCAGCAGAAAAAGCAGCCGCAGAGAAGGCAGCCGCAGAAAAAGCAGCCGCAGAACAGGCAGCCGCAGAGAAAGCAGCAGCAGAAAAGGCAGCCGCAGAAAAAGCAGCCGCAGAGAAGGCAGCGGCAGAACAGGCAGCGGCAGAAAAAGCAGCGGCTGAAAAGGCAGCAGCAGAAAAAGCAGCGCAGGAACAGGCAGCTCAGCAGCAGAGTACAAACGGCAGCTTCAGCAGCTCAGATCTGGCAATGAGCTATAACGGCAGGACAGTAACGCTTCTTACACCTATCAGCAATGCTGTTTCGTCAATAGGAAAAGCGTTATCAACCGAAAAGCTTCCGAGCTGTCTATCACTTGACGCACCTGACGATGTTATTTATACATATAACGGCTTTACACTTCAGACACTTACCGACAGCAGCGGTGAAAAGGTTTACAATATAGATATCACAGGCTCAGGTGCGGCTACTGCAAAGGGTATCGCTGTGGGCAGCTCATCAGCTGATATCGAAAAGGCCTACGGCAAGGCTGCCGAAGCAGATGATTTCCTTATGAGATATACTGTTGACGGCGGAAAAAACACACTTGATTTTATGATCGAAAACGGCAAGGTCACAGAAATAATTATTGCTTACGCTCCGTAAGCCTATGATATGATCGGTTCCGGCAAAGAGAAACAAGGCTTTTTGCCGGAGCTATTCTTATTCACATGGATAAATATAAGAAGCTGCATTATAAACAATTACCGGCGGCACTCCGTTCAGGCATTGCACCCGGTAGTTTTTTGCATAATATGGTACTATAACAATATTCAGGAGGTGCGTCGGGAGTATGAAAAAGAAAATAATATTGTCTGCTTATGGTATTTTTGGTATACTGGCTCTTACTGTGGCGGTGTTTTTTATTTATACATCGGATTATTACCATGCTGACCCTGAAATTCTTTCTCAGTTTGCAGATAAAAATTCATCGGTGACGGTTGTGGAAAGAGATGATAATATCACGGTCTATTCTCCGGAGAACGGGAGTGAATACGGACTGATATTCTATCCCGGAGCTTTGGTGGAGAGTGAGGCATATGCTCCGCTTCTGACAAGTATTGCAGAAAGGGGTATTACCTGTATCTGTGCCGATATGCCCTTTAACCTTGCAATTTTCGGAATTGACAGGGCAAAGGAAATTATTCCTTCCTTTGATAATATCAGGCATTGGTATATCGGTGGTCACTCTCTCGGAGGAGCAATGGCGTCATCCTTTGCCGCAGGATATGAAGGAAGCCTTGACGGTCTGGTGCTTTTTGCTGCTTATTCTGTCAGCGATATCAGCAAAAGCGGTCTGAATGTAATTTCTGTTTACGGAAGTAATGACGGGGTACTGAATAAGGATGCTTATGATAATAAAAGGAAAAACCTGCCTGAAAAGATAAATGAGCTTGTAATAAAGGGCGGCTGTCATTCTTATTTTGGCGCCTATGGTATGCAGGAGGGTGACGGTGTTCCGACTGTCAGCCGTGACGATCAGGTAACTGTCACAGCACAATATGTAAGCGAATGTATAAAAAACAATAAATGAACTGAAATATGACGGTGATTCCTGATGAGGAGTGACCGTCATTTGTTTCGGAAAAAGGATTTTTACTAAACAAACTCAAGCTTTGTCTGAAAGCTTATACTAATTTTCGATAAGAAGCTTTAATCAGATTTGAGCGGAAAATTTCGCAGAACGAGGCGACAGTTTTGGTAATGAAGTGCATATTGGTTTTTATTTCTTTCCCAAAACAAATTGGCACCGGCAGCTTGCCGGCCGCAGGAATACTTTATGTATTCCGAGGCTTGACAACGAAGTTATGCGGATTTTAACGCCAAAGATATTAAAGTATTCTATCGAATATTAGTATTACTTATGGATCAGAAAAATACAATGGAAGCACTGAATGAGACCATGTTTTATGAATGTTATCAGCTGAATTTTCATAGCTTCAGTTCATTATTTTATTCCGTACGTCACCTGCCGGACACCGGAAAAGTTTGAGTGAAATAGTATATAAATTTGGCAGATACTGAGAAGGCAATTTATAAGAAAAGTAGAAAATACCGGAATTTGATTTGGTTTGTTGACTATATTTATCCGGTGCTTTATAATTAATATAAGTGTTTATTGGCATAACTGTGTGATTTGCACATAATTCTTAACATAATAAGATCAATCAGGACATCATAATAATTAATCAAAATAATTAATAAATAGTATAAAGGCGGATAATATCTTATGAAAAATGAAAAGATAAAAATTTGTTTTGCTGCTTCGAGCGGCGGACATTTTGAGCAGCTTCTGATGCTCAAGCCTTTGATGGAAAAATATGACAGCTTTATTATTACAGAGAAAACTATGTATGAGCCTATGTCTGAGGCTTTTATGCTGTATTATATGTATCAGGTAAACCGCAAGGAATTTACTTTTTTATTCAGGATGATAGCTAATCTGTTTCGTTCCTTACATATATTTTTTAAGGAAAAACCTGATGTGGTTATCACGACGGGTGCAATGGCAATGATTCCGATTTGTCTTATCGCTAAGCCTTTCGGAAAAAAACTGATTTTTATTGAAAGCTTTGCTAAGGTGACAACACCGACAAAAACCGGAAAGCTTATGTATAAATTTGCGGACAGATTCTATGTACAGTGGAAATCAATGCTGGAAATATATCCTGATGCGATCTATCTTGGCGGTATTTATTGAGGAGAAATATATATGATTTTTGTTACACTCGGCTCTCAGAAGTTCCAGTTTGACAGGCTTCTAAGAGCTATTGATATGCAGATCGGAAGCGGAAGGATAACAGATACTGTCTTTGCACAGACCGGATACAGCAGTTATGTTCCTGAAAATTTTGGATACAAGGATTTTCTTGACCGGGATGAATTCTCCTGTATGCAGAATAAATGCGATATAATTATTACTCACGGCGGAACAGGTGCAATAGTCAGTGCACTGAAGAAAAGCAAGAAGGTCATTGCGGTTGCAAGACTTGAAAAGTACGGTGAACATGTTGACGATCATCAGCTCCAGATAATCAAACAATTTACACGTTCCGGGCTTATCTGTGAATGTAATGACTGTGACAGGCTCGGAGAAATAATTGAGCAGGTCAGAAATACAGATTTTGTTCATTATGTGAGCAATACTGAAACAATAATAAAAGATATTGATTCATTTATTACATCTACATTTGATAAAGGATGCTAAAATTTATTGAAAAAATAAGCAGAAGGATCTGGCGGCAAAATGAGTGATATGGATAAGAATAATCCTGAAATGGATATAATTGACAGAGAAGAAGTGCTTGGGAAAAAGAAATTATATTGGTTCAGCAGAAGGCTGCAGGATATTTTTTTCAGCGGCATTGCCTTGATAATTCTTTCACCTCTTATGCTTGTGACAGCGCTGCTGATATTTATAGATGACCCGCATGGAAGTCCGATCTTCAGTCAGGTCAGATGCGGAAGGGATAATAAGCATTTCAGAATGTATAAGTTCCGCTCAATGTATTGTGATGCGGAGGACAGACTCTCAGAGCTTCTTGAGGAAAACGAAATGGATGGTCCGGCATTTAAAATAAAGGATGATCCGAGAATAACAAGGATAGGTAAATTTATCAGAAAAACAAGTATTGATGAATTGCCGCAGCTCTGGAATATTTTCAAGGGCGATATGAGTATCGTAGGTCCTCGTCCGGCTCTTCCGAGAGAGGTGGAGATGTACAATGAATTTCAGATGCAGAGAATGTATGTACATCCGGGACTTACCTGCTACTGGCAGATACAGCCGAACAGGAATGATATATCCTTTGATGAGTGGATGGCACTTGATATGAAATATATCAGGGAAAGAAGCTTTATCGTTGACTGGAAGATAATATTTCTTACGGTGCGTGCGGTTTTTTGCAGACATGGTCAATAAAGAATGGAGGTCAGCATTTTGAAAGGTATCATTTTAGCCGGAGGCAGCGGTACAAGATTATATCCACTTACAAAAGTAACATCAAAACAGCTTCTTCCTATTTATGATAAACCGATGATTTATTAC
>CACWVH010000143.1 GCA_902764235.1 uncultured Ruminococcus sp. | reverse complement strand
GCGGAGAAAATGACGGATGGCAGTGGAGAAAAATTGTAAATTACAATACTGATTATCCGCATAAACAGAAGATTTTTGGACTTTTACAATCAGCTAATATTCTTATTAGCCAATTGTAAAATGGCGAAAGGTGTCTGCCCGCCGCAGGCGCCCGTAGGAAGTGCCCTAGGGGTGCGGGCAGACACCTCGCCAAAACCTGAAAAACTATGAAAAAGCGGAGAAAAATGTAAAATTGCAAATACAAAAATCCGCATAAACAAATGATTTTTTGACTTTTACAATCAGCTAAATATTCTTATCAGCCGATTGTAAAACGGCGAAAGGTCGTCAGCACGCCGCAGGCGAGCTGACACCTCGCCAAATCCCGAAAAGCTTTGAAAAGCGGAGAAAATTGTAAAAATGCAAATACAAAAATCCGCATAAACAGATGATTTTTGACTTTTACAATCAGCTAAATATTCTTATAGTAAGGAGGATACATATGAAATATATACTCAACGGAAAAGAAATGAATACCTGTATGATAGGCACATGGGCATGGGGGACCGGTCAGAACGGCGGCAAGATCGTTTTCGGAAAAAAATACCCGGAGCAGCAGCTTATCGAAAGCTTTGATACAGCCTTTGCCCACGGCTTTGATTTCTGGGATACAGCCGAGGTCTACGGCAACGGTACAGCAGAATTGCTTCTCGGCGGTCTGATAAGAAATAAGGATATAGTCATTTCAACAAAGCATTTTCCATCAAGAAAATATAAAAGCGGTGAAAACAGACTTGCACTGAATGCGAGCCTTTCAAGACTGGGCGTTCAGAGCGTTGATATTTACTGGCTTCATTCGCCGAAAAATATTGAGCAGAATATGAAGGAGCTTGCTGCTTTGCAGAGCGAGGGGCTTATCAGAAGCATAGGTATTTCAAATGCAAGCGTTTCCGATATACGCCTTGCGGATATCGTGCTCAGAGAAAACGGCAGCTCTCTTGCGGCTGTTCAGAATCATTACAGCCTCCTTTCAATGAAACGTGAGCGCCAGATGCTCTCTTATTGTCAGAAAAGTAATATCCTTTTCTTCGGATATATGATACTTGAACAGGGCGCTCTTTCAGGTCATTATGATTCTTCAAATCCTTTCCCGGCTATGTCTATACGGGGCGCTTCTTTCCCTGCGAGAAAATTCAAAAAGATACAGCCGCTTATTGATTATATCAGAGTGCTTGCAAATAAATATGATGTAGATCCGTCACAGATACCGATTGTGTGGGCGATAGAAAAGGGCGTTATCCCGATCGTAGGAATAACAAAGCCGGAGCACGCACGCTCGCTCAGCAAGGGTCTCGGAATACATCTTGAGCCGCTTGAAATAAGACGTCTTGAAAAATTTGCCCTTGATTCCGGAGTAAGATGCAAGGGCTTCTGGGAGTAATTTAAGCTATGATAGTAAGAAAATACAGGCAGGAGGATATTCCTGCAATGATGAAAATATGGAACAAGGTAGTTGAGGAGGGAGTCGCCTTTCCGCAGGAGGTCTGCCTTGACCCTGACAGTGCGGCGGAGTTTTTCTCGGCGCAGACTGTGAGCGCTGTTGCCGAGGAGGACGGAGTGATTTACGGGCTGTATATACTTCATCCGAATAATGTGGGGCGCTGCGGTCATATTTCTAATGCAAGCTTTGCGGTGAGCCGTGAAAGCAGGGGAAAGCATATCGGAGAGCTTCTTGTAAAGGACTGCATAAGCAGTGCCGGAAAAAACGGCTTCGGAATATTACAGTTCAATGCTGTCGTCGAAAGCAATATTCATGCCAGACATCTGTATGAGCGTCTTGGCTTCCGGCAGCTTGGGGTGATTCCGGACGGCTTTCGCATGAAGGACGGTCATTTTGAAAATATTTGTCCGTATTATATAAAGCTCTGAAAAATGTAAAAAACTGCATAAACAGTAGATTTTTGAATTTTACAAGCAGCTATGAAATGATTTTTCAAGGAGGAGATATATGCCGTCGTTATTCAATATGCCGATCACAAAGCTTAAAAAGATCGGTGAAAAAAAGGCGGAGCTTTATGCACGGCTGGGAATATACAGCGTAGGCGATCTTGTGAGATTTTATCCCCGTACCTATGAGGACTGGAGCAAGCCGTATAAAATTGCCGAAGCACCGGAAAATACAGTGTGCTGTGTCGGCGGCTATGTTGAGCATCTGTCCAGACCGGCAAGGATAAAGGGCGGAATGACCATACTCAAGCTTACTGTATGCGACGGGATGGATCGTATGACGGTCACCTTCTTTAATCAGCACTATCTGTATGACAGGTTTTCGTCCGGCGGAGATTTTCTCTTTTATGGTATGCTCAAAAAAAACGGCTATTACTATGATATGACCTCGCCGGCGGTATCTGATATGCAGAAGGCAGGCATACATCCTATCTATCCGCAGACAGCAGGTCTCCCGAGCAGACAGATAGAGGACGCAGCAGCTCAGGCAATGCGGCTTCTTCCGGAAAAAATGAATGATCCCCTGCCGGAAAATATCCGAAAAGCCTATGATCTGTGCTCACTTGATTTCGCAATAAGAAGCATACATTTTCCGAAAAGCCTTGAGGATGTGGAAACCGCAAGAAAAAGACTGTCCTTTGAGGAGCTTCTTGTTCTGCAGCTTGGTATGGCAAGACTCAAAAGCGGCAGAAAGGAAATCAGTGCTGCGGTAAATACCATTAAGACGGATTATACAGAGGAATTTTTCTCCATGCTGCCCTTTGAACCGACAGGAGCACAGAAAAGGGCTGTCAGTGAATGTATAAAGGATATGAGCAGCGGCAGAGTGCCTATGAACAGACTGATTCAGGGTGATGTCGGCTCAGGAAAGACTGCCGTTGCGGCAGCTGTCTGTTACAGCGCAGTAAAAAACAATATGCAGTGTGCTTTTATGGCGCCCACTGAAATACTTGCTGTGCAGCATTATAATTCGCTGAGGGAATTGCTTGAAGGCTGCGGCATCAGGGTCGGACTTCTGACAGGCTCAGTGAAGCTTTCAGAAAAGCGCAGAATCTGCACCGGACTTGAAAACGGAGAGATCGACCTGATAATCGGCACTCATGCGCTGATATCTGACAGCGTAAGCTTCAGACAGCTGGGGCTTGTGATAACGGATGAGCAGCACCGCTTTGGTGTTGCACAGCGCTCGGCTCTTATTTCCAAGGGTCAGAGTCCGCATATTATGGTAATGTCTGCGACGCCGATACCAAGAACGCTTGCGCTGATGATATTCGGCGATCTTGATCTTTCGGTGCTGGACGAGCTTCCGCCCGGCAGACAGAAGGTCGATACCTTCCTTATAGACAGCGCAAAAAGATTCCGTGCCTTCGGGTTCCTGAAAAAGCATATTGATGACGGAGAGCAGTGCTATATTGTATGCCCTCTTGTGGGTCAGAGTGAAATGGAGCTTGAATCCGCAGAGGAGTATATAGAAAAGCTGAAGGTCACGCCGCTGAGGGATTGCAGGACAGGACTTCTGCATGGAAAAATGAAGGCAAAGGACAAGGAACAGGTCATGGAGGATTTTTCCGAAGGAAGGATAGATGTGCTTGTTTCTACAACAGTGATCGAGGTAGGAGTCGATGTACCGAATTCGACTATAATGATGATAGAGAATGCAGAGCGTTTCGGTCTTTCCCAACTTCATCAGCTCAGGGGAAGAGTAGGCAGGGGAAAGAAAAAATCCTACTGCATACTTGTTTCCGATCATCAGGGGGAGGTCACAAGACAAAGGCTCATGGTCATGTGCAAAACAAATGATGGGTTTAAAATTGCAGATGAGGATCTCCGCCTGAGAGGACCGGGAGATTTTTTCGGCTCAAGACAGCATGGTCTGCCTGAGCTGAAGGTGGCAAGTATGTCAGGCATGGAAATAATGGAGCAGACACAGACAGCGGCGTCTGAGATACTTCACGATGATCCGCTGCTTGAAAAAAAGGAGCACAGGGGTCTGAGCTTTGAAACAAAAAGACTTTTTGCAAAGACCGGCAGCGAACAGCTTCAATAAATATACTGAGCCTGTACCGGTCAGACAGGGCGGAATACCGTGCTGCGACTATACATTATCGTGGAAGGAGAATTGATTTATGTCAGATTTTGAACAGGTAAAAAAGAATCTAATCGAGACTAATGAAAAGAATTATGGCAAGGAAATAAGGGAGGAATACGGCGAAGAGGTCTATGAGGCAACAAACGATATCCTCGGTGGACTGACCGAGCAGCAGTGGACAGATTCGGAGCAGCTCAGGATGAAGATCGAAAATATGCTCAGAGAGCTTGCGCCTGAGGGTGACCCGGCAGGCAGCAAGGCGGCAGAAATGGCTGAGCTTCACGGAAAATGGGCAAGCACCTTCTGGCCGGATGGAATGTATTCGCCCGAAGCGCACGCTGCGCTTGTACAAATGTATACGGAGGATGAACGCTTCAGGGCTTATTATGAAGCAATAGTAAAAGGCGGAGCTGAATTTCTCCGCAAGGCTGTAGAAAACTATACAGCAGGGAAATTATAATAGATGAAAAGCCGGAGGTAAATGACCACCCGGCTTTCATTTTTTATACTAATAATATTATTATTGTTAAATATACAAATCGTATATTTCAGGCAAAACCATTGGATGTAAATACTACTCTGAAAATATACTTATAGTATAATTTTTAAAAATAATACAATTATTATTTCGTAAGCAGGAACAATCATATCATGCATTACATATTATATTATTGAAGCGGCGCTTCATGTTAGTGTAAAATAATTCCGGTACTTTTCAGAATTATTGTTTTGCACACACTTTTGGGATATGACCTGAATCCGTGAAACTCATTATTGATTGTTCTGAAAAACCCAGAGATAATGCGTTGTTTTATGCATTTGACGGCGGCAGGCGTGCTGCGCACGCCTGCCGCCTGGCTGAAATGAAAACCCGGAAGGTTTAAAAAAAGATTTAATTCAATTTCACGGATTCAGGTATGAAATAAGAGAAGAACACAGACCGTGATCCATGAAAGTGTGCGTATGAAGAAATCTTATAAAGACAGATTTGACAGCGGAGGCACTCCGCCGGCGCTTCAGAAAATAACAATGGAATCAACAGAATGTGGGTGTATAATATGAAAGATGCTTATGAAATGTATGCAGAAGCTGCCTGCGCAGGGCAGGACGATAAGGATAAAAACGTAAGACACTATCTTGAAATAAGCGTGCCTGTGGATGTCAGACCTGAGGTCAGGGTCGGCAGGATCGAAGCCTATCCCTGCGGCGAGCCTGTTGTAATGTGCGATGAATGCAAGAAAAAGCCCGATTCGTGCAGACTTGTCATTGCTCAGAAGATCTGCGTGAAGGTTCCGCTGAAATACAGCTTCCGTACAGAAGCCGGTGAAAGCTTCACTGACTGCTGCGGCTGTATGGAGGATAAGAAGGACTGACGCTTTTTCAGAATAAGCGCAAGCCTTTTTTGAAATGTGCAAAGCCCTGCTGTGCTGTGCATGGCAGGGTGTTTTCCATGTCAAAGAAAAACTCAATATCTGTTTCAAAGCTTATTTGTGCGTCTGAAAACATAAAAATGCAAGGTTCGGTTTTAAGGAATCACTGAATAAATCATGCCTTGCGGCTCAGTACCTGTCTTGCTTGCCCTTTTTCCGTCATCTTGTACAAAAAATTAATGACGCAATACAGGCACTGGATTTAATCAGTGCTTCCTTAATAAAAATAAATATCAGGAAAAATATGGCAGCCGAAAATCAGCAGGGAGTGCCGGAAATGAAAAAATAATTCTCAAAATTTAAGTTCGTAAAAAACCGTCTTTTAAATTTGTTAAAAATGCGTTATAAAAAATGCAAAAAAATGTTGATTTGTTTAAATGTATTTAGTATAATATTAATATAAATCTGTTGAATACGAATCGGCTTTGTATTCATAGACTTTCAGGTGTTTTGATTTTCAGCTCTGTTTTTTTTCGGAGCGTTTTTCGGAACATCTTATTTTATTCAAAATTACTGTATTATTATTGAATGGGTTTTCATTTTTATGATTATAGCTAACGAATTTGTAAAAAAATTAATAAAATATATAAAAATTTCGTCATAACTATTGAATATTCATTTAAAATTTAGTATAGTATTAAATGTAACATTGATTTTATAAGGGATTTTAAAAAGATGACAGAGTTTGCTTTTGAAATTCCACAGAAGGCGGTGAGGAAAAATGCAATGTAAACATTGCGGCAGTGAGTGGAAAACCAACACTCGTGCCGGTATCATCATACGCTGTCCGTTCTGCGGTGCTGAGCTTGAGCAGGAAAAGGAAGATAAGCTCACCTTTCAGAATGCTAAGGAGGCACTGAGATACATCATCAAAACATATGGTGTGGATGTGATCTTTGACGGACTGCAGCTTAAAACCGCTCTTGACGAGTTTATACCTGATCTTAAACAGGAGCGCAAGGTTTTTATGGATGCATATGAATACGGAGTGTGCAACGCTTTGTATCTTGCCCACGAGGAACCTGAAATTGATAAATGTATAGCGATCCTGCAGTCGATAAAGGTGCTGACTCAGGAAGCGTGCATGGCAGAAAAATGGGCTTGCTATGTTGTTGAAACATATGTTTACGCATTAAACTGGAATGTACCTATGTTCGGTATTACTCCGAATATACATATGTACCAGATTCCCGAAAGTATCCACGAATCGGGAGATAACGGAAAGGGCGACCCGCTCATGATCCAATCGGGCGGCGTCTGGGAAGAGTCTTCGTCCTCTGATGACGGAGATATGTGGGATAAGGATAATGTAAAGAAGAACAGAAAGGATAATTTCGTTCTTCCGAGCAAGAAGCCTTCACAGCTTCCCGAACCGAGTGCTAAGCCTGTCGAGGAAAAACCGGCAGAGCAGCAGAAGCCGGAGGAAAAAGCACCCGTAGAAGAATTCAAGCCTGAATCCCCTGGAAAAAGAGCCGGAGTCTGCATCGGCAGCTCCTGTCGAGGAATTCAAGCCTGAATCTCCTGTATTTGATTTTACAGACGAGGCAGAAAAAGAGCCGGAGCCTGTACCGGCAGATCCTGTCGAAGAATTCAAGCCTGAATCCCCTGTATTTGATTTTACAGACGAGGCAGAAAAAGAGCCGGAGCCTGTACCGGCAGCTCCTGTCGAAGAATTCAAGCCTGAATCCCCTGTATTTGATTTTACAGATGAAGCAGAAGATAATAAGCCTGAGCCTGAAAAGGCAGAGGAACCCAAGCCTGAGGAACCCAAGCCTGAGGAACCCAAGCCCGAGGCACAGGAAAATAATATGCAGCAGCCCGGTCAGCAGATGCCGCAGAATCCATGGGGTCAGCAGATGCCGCAGAATCCCTGGATGCAGCAGCAGCCCGGTCAGCTCGACGGTCAGCAGATGCCCTGGGGTTACAACCCCTGGATGCAGCAGCAGCCCGGTCAGCCTGACGGTCAGCAGATGCCCTGGGGTTACAACCCCTGGATGCAGCAGCAGGGACAGCAGAATCCGTGGGGACAGCAGCCCGGTCAGCAGAACCCCTGGGGACAGCAGCAGGAACAGCAGAATCCATGGGCTCAGCAGCAGGGACAGCAGAATCCGTGGGGACAGCAGCCCGGACAGCAGAACCCTTGGGGACAGCAGCCCGGACAGCAGAACCCGTGGGGACAGCAGCCCGGTCAGCAGAATCCGTGGGGACAGCAGCCCGGTCAGCAGAATCCATGGGGACAGCAGCCCGGTCAGCAGCAGGGACAGCAGAACCCCTGGGGACAGCAGCAGATGCCGAAGCAGGAAGAACCGCAGCCGGCACCTCAGCCCCAGCCGGAACCACAGCCCCAGCCGGAACCGCAGCCTGAGCCGCAGCCGGCTCCCGAAGCTCCTGCACCGCAGCCGACAGTACCTTCAAATGAACCGATAGCTGATGAAGCTCCTGCAGCAGTGCCTTCAAATGCTCCGATCCCGGATGTACCGGCGGCAGCACCTGCACAGAGCAGTGTCGGTTCTGACAATACAGTCAATATACCTGCTGACGCTAAGGTGTTTACAAGCAATGATGCTGCTCAGCAGAGCGGAAACCATGTTTCAGTACCTGAAGGATATCAGGTCATTGAGGATTGTGCGTTCTCAGGCAATCAGGTGCTTGAAGCTATAGATCTTCCGTCTACACTTCTTAAGATAGGCGAAAGAGCTTTTGAAAACTGCACAAGACTTATCACTGTTAATGTAAACGACGGACTTCTTGATATCGGCAGAGGTGCATTCACAGGATGTAAGAGCCTTCCGAAATTCATCATTCCGTCAAGGATCACAAGAATCAGACAGAGTACCTTCAGCGGATGCGAAAAGCTCAAGGAGTTCACTATTCCGCCGACAATACAGAGTCTTGGCAAGCATGCATTCCTTAACTGTGAGTCACTCAAGGAAATCGTTATTCCAGATGGAATTGAGGAGCTTCCTGAGAATGTATTCAGCGGATGCAGAGGTCTTGTCAAAGCTGTTCTTCCCGAGTCAGTACATGATATCAGAAAGAATGTATTCAGCTGGTGTGAATCACTTACAACTGTTAATATTCCTGAGGCCGTTACAGTTATCGGCGCAGGTGCATTCACAGGCTGTGAATCACTCGTAAGCGTCAATATCCCGAAGAATCTTGAGGTTATTGAATACGGTGCGTTCAGTAAGTGCAGCAGACTGAAGAATCTGGTTCTCCCTGATACTGTTTCGACTATTGAAGAAAATGCATTCAACGGTTCAAACAGAACACTTGTTGTTCGCTGCTCAAAGGGAAATTCCTATGTAAGACATTACTGCAGAATGAACAGAGTAAAGTGCAAGGATTCGGAAGCATGATCTAAGATAAGAATAATCAGCGGCAGGCAGCGTCCTGCCGCTTTGTGATTTAATGAGAAAAAGAGGTGAAAAAGATATGAGGTATTTTTCGGATGCGAAAATATCAGAAATGAGAGAAAGCGTTAAAAATGAGCTCAGCGAGCAGGAACGGTCACTGTGTATGGCATATATCAGCAAGATAGAGATCCTCGATAAGAGGAATGATGAATACGGCGATTGCCGTGATGAGCTTCTGAAGGCTATTGCCGAGCTTGAAAAGGTCTCGGAAAGATATGTTCACAGGGGCAGGACTGATCCGAATGATGAGGATGCAGATGCATTTGAATATGAAAACTATGATTTCAAACCCACTACGGATTGAAGTTTATTTTATTTGTCACGAAAGTACCATGAGTCTTTCGTGATTTTTTTGTGCATATGCCGCAAAGGTATGATTTTTTTAATACCGAAAACTGTATTAAATTTTATTCATGGAAAGATTATATTTGATGTAAATTACCAACATTTATATTATTTGACGAATATTGTTGACAATGGGTTGTCAAGGGGTTAAAATGGATAGGTAGTAAAATGCCCGTATAATAATAAGTACCGGAATCGGTACGGATTATAGCAGACAATGAAAAAACTGAGCTGTGTATTATAAAACACGGGGGAAAAGGTTTATTCCCATATATAATTGATAGATCTGCAAGGCAGATAAGGAGTTTTCAGGAAATGAAATTTTTAAGGCTGTTTATATCAACTGTCCTGGCAGTTGCTGTTCTGTTGATAAGCTCGAATGCTTTTGACGGACAAAGGCAGATGGTTCCTGCCGAGGATAATATAGATTTGTTTTCTGACGATCAGCCTTCTGCGAATACTGATGAAAAGGAAGAACAGGCACGTATAAAGGCAGAGGAAGAACAACGTAAAAAAGCAGAGGAAGAAAAAAAGAAGGAAGAACAACGCAGGAAGGCTGAAGAAGAAAAAAAGAAAAAGGAAGCTGAGGAACTGAGAAAAAAACAGGAAGAGGCTTCAAGAAAAGAAAAAGAAAAATATGCAGTCGATGCGGACTGGTTTGACGATGCGGTTTTCGTCGGTGACAGTCTGACGGTCATGCTTTCGATATATGCAGAGGCAGGCGAGGTCGGAGATGCAGATTTTGTATGTGCGTCGAGTCTTGGATATAATAACGCACTCTGGGATCTCAAGCAGCCCGGAAATGTTCATCCGCTTTATAAGGGAAAGAAATGTACTGCCTTTGACGGTGTAAAGCAGACCGGAAGGAAAAAGGTCATTATAATGCTTGGCATGAATGATATCGGTGTTTACGGCGTTGACGGCGCTATCGACGGAATGAAGGAATTCACGGAAAGGATGCTGAAAAAGAACCCCGGCGTCACCCTTTATTTCCAGAGCGTAACGCCGATGCTTAAAAATAAGCAGCGCTCTGATCTGAATAACAAGAATATCCCTGAATTCGATAATAAGCTGAAGGCATTTTGTGAAGAAAATGGTTATAAATATGTTGATCTTATTCCGGCAGTTTCTGACGGGGAGGGTAATCTCGTTTATGAGAACTGCGGTGATCCTGATGAAATGGGACTGCATCCGAGTATGACAGGCTGTGCAAAATGGGTTGACTGCCTGAAGATATTTATCGGCAAGGATGAGGAAAAAAATAAAAAAGCACAGTCCTCAGAGTCTCAGGACAGTACACAGCAGACCTCAGGTGAGGAAAGCACCACGGAGGAAGCTTCTCCGGACAATGCCGCGTAAACCGGTATGGGACAGATAATTATGAAGATAAGAAAAGGATATGCAATGAAAAAGGCTTTTATTGTTTTATTGGCAGCAGCAATGATCTCTTTATCATGTGCCTGTACAAAAAGTGATGAGCCTGCCAGTGCTCAGTCTGCCGCTTCTTCGTCATCAAGCGTGCAGGAATCAGCAGAGGATATCTCTTCAAAGGCTGATGAAAGCTATGAGCAGCAGTCAGAAAACAGAACTGAAAGCTCTGTGCAGGTTTCTGAAGCTTCAAAGGAAGAAGCATCGGTTCAGGAGTCATCGTCTGCTGAGCAAAGTACAGTACAGACACAAAACCAAAGCAGCAGTGAAGGGTCTGCTCAGCAAAACAGCAGTCGGGAACCGGCTCAGCAGAGCAGCAGCGCTCCGGAAAGCACTGCACCGGTACAGCAGTTTTCCACTGTGAATGAAAATATTCAGGTCACAGGAGTTGCTCTGGACGCTGAAAGGTTAGAGCTGTATGCCGGAGGAAACTATGCTCTTAAAATAAGCATTATTCCCGAAAATGCCTCTGACAGAGCCTTGAATATCGAATGGTCGGATGATAGTGTTATCTCGGTATCCTCTGACGGAATCATCACTGCAAAGTCTGCCGGAAATGCAAGGATAACAGTTTCCTCTTTAAACGGAAAAAAGGCAGTGTGCGATGTTACCGTAATGGAAAGACCTGCGGTACACATATCTCAGGAGCCGCAGAAGGAAGAAAGCAGCACTGTGATTCAGAAACCGGCTGAGCAGTCTGAGGAAAGCCGTCAGGTCAGTCAGATACAGCAGGATGAGGCTGTCGGATATGTGGGTGCGGAGTGGTTTAATGATGCGGTCTTTGTGGGCGACAGCGTTACGCTCAAGCTTTCATATTATGCGGAAAACGGTTCGCTCGGCAATGCTGATTTTCTTTGTGCCGGAAGTCTCGGATGGAACAATGCTTTGTGGGCGCTGAACAGATCAGGGAATGTACATCCCACATATTACGGAAGAAAATATACTGTTGATGAAGGCGTAAGGGCATCGGGCAAAAGCAAGGTGTTCATTATGCTGGGCATGAATGATATAGGTCTGTATGGTGTTGACGGCGCTGCGAATGCTATGATTACCCTTACGGACAGGATAAAGCAGAAAAGCCCGGGCGTTCAGATATATATTGAATCTGTGACTCCCATGCTGAAAAGTATGCAAAAAAAATACCTTAATAATAGCACGATCTCCCGGTTCAATTCAAGGCTCAGGGAGATATGCAGCAGCAGGGGATATTATTTTCTTGATGTGGCGTCTGTTATGAAGGATAACAACGGTGATCTGGAATATGAAAACTGCAGCGACCCGACAGCAATGGGAATCCATTTTACAGATACAGGCTGCCGTAAATGGGTGGATTATCTGAAAAGACACGTTTCACAGTGATCCCTACGTTAATATAATACCTGAATCCGTGAAACTCAGTATTGATTGTTCTGAAAAACCCAGAGATAATGCATTTTTTATGCATTTCAGGTTTTTAAGTTGTTCGCCCATAAGGTGCAGCTTCTCCCGCCCATCCCCCCGTCCCCCTTCCCAAAGGGAAGGGGGAGACTTCAGGGGACGGCGTCAGGCGTGCGCAGCACGCACCCCTAGGGCACTTCCTTCGGGCGCCTGACGCCTGGCTGAAATAAAAAAACCGGAAGGTTTTAAAAAATGATTTAATTCAATTTCACGGATTCAGGATAAATTAAATAATTAATCACAGAAAGGTCGGTAATTCAATGAAGTTAAAAAGAGTGTTTTTGACAGCTCTGGCAGGCTTGCTTATGATCTCGCTTTGTGCCTGCGGTGAAGGAGATAATAATACTGAGGACAGCAAATCTGCTTCACAGGCATCGGAGGCTGTTCAGGATGCTTCGGCAGATAATAACGGTTCGCAGTCAGATGTAAAAGACGGTAATAATAAGGGCAGCTATCCCGAGGATGAGCCTACCGGAAATACATTGAGTGCAGACTGGTTTGATGATGCGGTTTTCATAGGCGACAGCGTAACACTCAAGCTTTCATATTATGCTGAGGACGGCGCTCTCGGAAAGGCAGATTTCCTTTGTGCAGGAAGTCTCGGCTACAATAACGCTCTTATGGGTATAGATGAAGAGGGCAATGTACATCCCACATATCAGGGTGAAAAATATACGGTTGATGAGGGAATAAAAACTATCGGCAAAAAAAAGGTATTCATTATGCTGGGCATGAATGATATCGGTCTTTATGGTGTAGACGGTGCTATTGACGGCATGAAGAAGCTTACGGAAAGGATCCTTGAAAAAACTCCTGACGCTAAGCTGTACTTCCAGTCAGTCACACCTATGATCGAGGGCAATACCCTCGGAAACCTTACAAATGATGCTATCGCTGAGTTTGACGAACAGCTCAGGGCTGTCTGCAAGGAAAAGGGATATAAATATCTTAATGTAGCTTCAGCAGTTTCGGATGAAAACGGCAACCTTATCTATGATTACTGCGGCGATCCGCCGACAGATGATAATCCTGATGCAATGGGACTTCATTTCACGGATACAGGATGTCAGAAATGGGTGGATTATCTCTGCACTCATGTTTCATAAGTAAAAAGAGAAGAAAGAATTGAGGAATATGAAAAAGAGTACAGCTGAAAAGGCTGCGGCAGTTTTTATCGCTGCGGTTCTGTTATTTTCACTTTGTGGCTGCGGTGCTGAAAAAAACGAAAGCAGTGCTGAAAAAAGCGTTCAGAATTCATCAGAGGCGGTTGCAGCCGTCGCAGAGGAAAGCATAGAGGAAGCTTCCGGAAATAAAGAAGATTCACAACTGCCTGAAACAGCGGAAAGCTCTGCAGAAAAGGCGGAAAGCAGCGTGCAGGAGGCTTCACAGGAAGAATCCTCTGCTGTTGAGGAAATAAGTGAGAACGCTGAAAGCAGCGCTGAGGAAGAAAAAAGCAAGGCTCAGGAAAGCAGCAAGGAAGAAGAAAAAATCAGGACTCAGGAAAGCAGCTCAGAGCAAAGCTCACAGCAGCCGCAGCAAAGCATAGAGCCGTCAAGGACAGAAAGCAGCGCTCCCACTGTTGAGGTAACAGGCATTACGCTCAGCGACAGCAGTATTACATTATACAAGGGTTATAATTATACTATTACAGCGCAGCTTATGCCTGCAAATGCGACAGACCGGAATTTTACATGGAACTGGTCGGATGATAATGTTATTTCTGTCAATTCCTATGGTACTGTTACTGCAAAGGCGGTGGGCAGCACAGTTATAACAGCAAAAACTACGAATAATAAAACAGCCTCCTGTCAGGTGCAGGTTATTGAAAAGCCTGTGCAGCAGCAGCCGTCTCAGCCAGTGCAGCAGTCCTCTCAGTCTGTACAGCAGCCAGAGGCATCTCAGCAGCAGAGCAAGCCTGCTACACCGGAGCTTACAGGAACATATGTCGGCTCAGCATGGTTTGACGATGCTGTCTTTGTGGGAGACAGCGTTTCCGTAAAGCTGCAGTATTATGCCGAGAACGGCTGTCTCGGAAATGCGGACTTCCTTTGTGCCGTAAGTCTGGGTTACAACAATTCACTCTGGGATCTTAACAGACGGGGAAATGTTCATCCGCTCTATCAGGGTAAAAAGGTTACAGTGGATGAGGGCGTAAGACTTTGCGGAAAGAAAAAGGTATTTATCATGCTGGGTATGAATGATATCGGAACCGGTGTTAATTATGCTATAAACGGTATGCAGCAGCTTACGGACAGGATTTTGCAGAAAAGCCCTGATGTACAGATATATATCCAGTCTGTGACGCCGCTTCTGAAAACGATTACACGAAGCGACAAGCTCAATAATTATAATGTTGCAAAATTCAATGAAGCAGCAAGAAAAGTATGTGATGAGCGGGGCTTTATTTTTGTCAATGTTGCAGAGGCAGTGGATGACGGAAACGGTAATCTGCTTTATGAAAACTGCGGCGATCCGGGATATATGGGACTTCATTTCTCATATGCCGGCTGCAGCAAATGGGTGGATTATCTGAAAAGACACGTTGCATGATCTTATGCTGTAAATGCACTTATATGAAAAATATTTTTATAAAAAAGAAAAATTGAAAAGGGGTAATCAAAATGAAAAAAATACTTCTCGGACTTATTGCAGGTGCAATGATAATTACGCTTTGCGCTTGCTCGGATTCCGGCAAAAACGAATCAAAAGCAGAGGATACTGCTTCAACAACAGCTTCTTCTTCTGCTGATACGGATGCAGATGACGAAAGCAAGGCAGAGGATGAAAGCAAGACAGAGGACGGCAGCAAGGCTGACGCTTCAACAGAGGAAGGCGATTCACAGCTCAAGACAGTTTATGAAAAGGTCAAGGCTGAGGTGAAGCTTCCTGAGGAAATGAGCGATTTTTCCGCAAAAAGACTTGAAAGAGTTCTCGGCGTGACAGAAGAGCAGATGGATGATTTTGCAGGCGGTATCTGCACAGACGGCGTAAAGCAGGATCAGATTATCTATATCAAGGCAAAGAGCGAGGATAATGTAAAGGAGATCCAGGAAAAGCTTCAGAATAACTGGGATGCTATCTACAATGTTATCCAGAACTACGACCCGAAGCAGAAGGCTAATATCGAAAATGCCAAGGTCGAGACAAACGGACTTTATGTTTCACTCGTTATTTCGGCAGATGCAGATCAGATCAAAAAGATCTTCAGCGAAGAGCTTGGTTTCTGATAAAATATCCTTTCCGCTCCGCAGCTGCGGGGCGGAAAAATTGTGTAATACTATTCTTTGATAGAAAGCAGATTACCTTCTATCAAAGAAAAAATCAATCCTTGCTTCAAAGCTTATCTATGCGTCTGAAAAAAATGCAAGGTCTGTTATTTAATCAAGATCAGGGAAAAGCTGATTAATTCATTAATCGGCGTTTAGAGTGTGGGGGGTGCGGGTGTCCGGTGGACACCGCTGCCAAAGGCGCCCGAAGGAAGTGCCCTCCGGGGTGCAGCAGCACCGACCGAGCCGGCAGGCGAGACAGTCCCCCTCAGAACGACTTACGGGTTCGTTCAAACTTCAAAATGCTATTTATTCAGTGTTTCCTTAGTATAATATAGGAAAATTATGTCCGGAGGTGTAGCTGCTTGGTTTTTTCAAGCCTGATATTCTTATTTCTTTTTCTTCCTGTTGTGCTGGCGATATACTATATCACTCCTAAGCGGTTCAGGAATTTTACTCTTTTTATAGCCGACCTTGTATTCTATGCATGGGGCGAGCCGATGCTTGTTATCCTGATGCTTGTCTCGATAGTGATAAACTATACCGCAGGAATACTGATCGGGATAAACCGTGAAAAAAAGACGGCTGCAAAGCTGATAATCATACTTGATGTCATAATAAATCTCGGCTTGCTGGGATTTTTCAAATATGCGGGATTTATCGGAGAAACGATCAATTTTGTACTGCCGTTTGTAAATATCCCGGTAATAGAGGTCGCACTTCCCATAGGTATTTCCTTCTATACCTTCCAGACAATGTCCTATACGATTGATGTTTACAGGAATACTGTCAAGGTGCAGAAAAATATCATTACCTTCGGTACATATGTTTCACTTTTTCCGCAGCTTATCGCCGGTCCGATAGTCCGCTATGAGGATGTTGCACAGCAGCTTATGGACAGAAAGGAAAGTCTTGCGCAGTTTACTGACGGCGTAAAGGTATTCCTTGTGGGTCTTTCAAAAAAGATACTGCTTGCCAATGTAATGGGCAGTCTGTGGGATATTGTAAGGGCAGGCGGAGATAATGCCGGCGCTCTGGGAGCATGGGTCGGTATAATTGCCTATACCTTCCAGATATATTTTGATTTCAGCGGTTACAGTGATATGGCGATCGGACTCGGAAAGATGTTCGGCTTTGAATTTGTAAAGAACTTTGATTATCCTTATATTTCAAAGACTATCACAGAATTCTGGAGAAGGTGGCATATCTCTCTCGGAACATGGTTCAGGGAATATGTATATATTCCACTCGGCGGAAACCGCAGGGGTCTTGGCAGACAGATCATCAATATCGGAGTAGTGTGGTTCCTGACAGGACTCTGGCACGGAGCAAGCTGGAATTTTATATTCTGGGGTCTGTACTTCGGAATTATACTGATGATAGAGAAGATATTCCTTCTCAAGCTGCTGAAAAAAGCTCCGGCAGCAGTCGGACATATTTATTCACTTATACTGATCGTTCTGGGATGGGTGCTGTTCTATTTTGAGGATTTAGGAGAGCTTGCAGTTTTTGCCGGCAGACTTTTCGGCACCTGCGGTTTTCTTCCGGATACTTCCATTGCAAGTCAGATCATTTCATTCATACCGCTTCTTATCGCTGCGGCAGTTGCATCCACTCCGCTTGCAGCAATTCTTTATAAAAAGATCACAAGCAAGCCTGTGCTTTATTTCTTTGACAATGCAGCCTGCATAGCTGCAATGCTTGTATGCACAGCAGAGCTTGTCAGCAGTGACTATAACCCCTTCCTTTATTTTAAATTCTGATATCCTTCCCGTACAGCTATACGTGGAGTACACCAGAGAAAAAGTATTATAGCCGATTGTAAATTGGCGAGTGTTTTTTGCCGCCGCAGGCGCCCGTAGGAAGTGCCCCAGGGGTGCGGCGTAGAAAATGACGGATGGCGGCGGAGAAAAATTGTAAATTACAATACTGCTCATCCGCATAAATAAAGGCTTTTTTGATTTTACAATCAGCTAAAAAAGTATTATGCAAGGATGATATATAATGAAGATCAAAAATTTACTGAGCTATCTGCCATCATTTATTTTCTGCGGATTTGTTTTTGTAATAATGATATTGCTCTTTGTTCTGCCTAAGGAGGAATTTTCTGCACAGGAAAAGAAAAAGCTTGCGGATTTTCCGGAGCTTTCCGTGGAAAAAATTATGAATGCGGAGTTTCAGAGCGGACTTGATACATATATGTCAGACCATATCCCGGCAAGGAATTTCTGGGCAGGTCTGAGCAGCGATTATGAGCTTGCTGTGGGCAGAAACGGCTCAAAGGGTATCTACCTCGGCAGCGATAATTATCTTTTCCCCAAGCCGGCGGAAACCGGTGAAAACCTTATGAAAAATGCAGGCTATATCAAGGAATATGCTGACGACTCGGACATTCCTGTATATATGACTGTTGTGCCGTCCTCCGGCTATATCAACAGCTCAAAGCTGCCGATGAACCACGAGCCTTATAATGACGGCGAGATCATAGATAAGTTTGCAGCATCGCTGGGGAAAAACGTAACCTTTGTTAATGTCTGCAAGGATTTCCGGAAAAAGGCTGACAGCAGACAGCTTTACTATAAAACAGACCACCACTGGACAAGCGCAGGCGCATTTGAAGCGTATACCCTGTTGGGAAAAACCATGGGGTATCAGCCGGTTGGTGAGGATCAGTTCAAAAAAGACAAGGTGGGGGACTTTTACGGCACATCATATTCAAAAAGTGCGCTCTGGCATATGCCGCCTGATACCATCGAGCTTTGGAAAAACAAGTCCCAGAAAGAGGGCAGCGTAAAGGTGGAGATCAGCGACGGCTCTGATAAAAAAACACTTGACGGCTACTTTTCAATGGAGCAGCTGAAAAATGATGATAAATACCCTGTGTTCCTTGACGGAAACCACAGCCTTGTCACGGCAACAAACGATAATGCGGAGAAAGGCACACTTATTGTTGTAAAGGATTCCTATGCTCATGCCTTTGTGCCATTCCTGTCACAGAATTATCACAAAATAATCATGGCAGATATGCGTTATTACAAAAAGGATATATCAGCTCTTGCAGAAAAGGAAAATGCGGATGGTATTCTTTTCCTGTATTCACTTGATAATCTTGCAGCTGACAACAATCTTGCATATTTGTTCTGATATAAAAAGCCTCTGCCCGGATGTATGAGCAGAGGCTTGAGCTATATGAAATTGTTTTGATTTGATTGGAGAGCTTATTCAGGAAGTGTGACCTTGCATATCCCGGTGAATTTCGGGAAAAGCTTGTCCAGAAGAAGATAGAGCAGTGCTCCGATCAGTGCACCAAGGGTATTCATCCAGAGGTCGTCAATATCCGTGCATCTGGGAAGGGGTATCTGGATCAGCTCAATTGAAAGCGAGCACAGAAAACCAATGAGAACGGTCTTTTTCAGGCTGCACCGCCAGATGAGCGGAACAAGCAGACCAATGGGTATGAAGATCCCGATGTTTCCGAGAAAATTCAGTATAAAGTAATCAGGCTCTCCTTTTGACAGATATTCCACTGAGACTGTTATGATCTTTCCGGGAATAAAGTTGAAGCTGCTTTCTGTTTTTGAGTTTATTATCACGATATCAGGAAGTGAGAATTCTATTTTCGGAAGAATGGTTTGTGAGACGAGACCGCAGATGAAAACTGCGAACAATAATATCATAAGCTCATGCATCAGGGTGGTGTGAATATCACGTTTCCGGTTTATAATATATGATATGATACGCAGAATTATTATCAGTGGTATTGCTGCGATCATAAACGGAAGCATGGATTTCAAATGTGATATTACTATATTCATTTTCAGCCTCCTTTGCTTTATATCAATAACAATAGAGATTATAACATATTTTTAATCCAAATTCCACTTGTTAAAGGAAAATATAATATTGTTATCCTGAACGACAGTGAATGAGCTTTGTTACAAAATAAGCTTATCACTTGTCCGATTCTCTGTGCTCTGCATAAGCTATGACCTGAATCCGTGAAACTCATTATTGATTGTTCTGAAAAAACCTGAGATAATGCGTTGTTTTATGCATTTCAGGTTTTTAAGCTGTTCACCCATAAG
>CACWVH010000142.1 GCA_902764235.1 uncultured Ruminococcus sp. | reverse complement strand
CGGCGCCGGCGGGGTTGCATGGAGGAGGAATATGTGGTAAAATTTATACTGTGGAAACACGGTAAAAATAGTCCGGAGTGTCTGAATGCCGGATAAAATTGATAATAAAGGAAGTTGAGTAAGATGGAATATGTTGTATCAGACAAGGTGAAAACTCTGAAACCATCCGCTATAAGAGAAATTTTTAAATATGCAGCAGATCCCTCTGTTGTTTCGCTTTCAGCAGGAAATCCTGCACCGGAGGCTTTCCCGACAAAGGCAATAGCTGAGATATCTGCCGATATACTTGCTAATGACCCGATAGGTGCGCTGCAGTACAGTGTAACAGAAGGCTATCCTCCGCTGAGGAGCGCTGTGTGGGATTATATGACGAAAAAATTCGGTGTAGGCTCTGAGGATGATGATATTATCATAACCTCCGGCGCTCAGCAGGTCATGGATCTTTTTACAAAAACTACCTGCAATGAGGGCGATACTGTTATTTGTGAGGCTCCGAGCTTTATCGGTTCTCTTAATTCCTTCCGTTCATTCAACTGTAAGCTCTGCGGAATTCCGCTTGAGAGTGACGGAATGGATCTGAATGCTCTTGAAAAGGCTTTGCAGACAGAAAAAAATGTACGCTTTATCTATATCATAGCTAATTTCCAGAATCCCTCCGGCGTTACAACAAGCCTTGAAAAGAGAAAGGCTATATATGAGCTTGCTAAAAAATATAATGTTATGATACTTGAGGACAACCCATATGGTGAGCTGAGAATAGCAGGAGAGGATGTTCCCTGCATCAAGTCACTTGACAAGGATGGGATAGTTGTATATGCAGGCTCTTTCTCAAAGGTGCTGTCACCCGGAATGAGACTGGGCTATGTTATCGCACCAAAGCCTGTTATCCAGAAAATGGTAGTATGCAAGCAGGGCGAGGATGTTCATACAAACTCATGGGCTCAGATGGTTGCGCACAGATTTATGACAGAATATGATTTTGAGGCTCATCTTTCCTCACTTCGCACGATATATAAAAAGAAAGCGGATTTCTGTATGGAGCTTCTTGACAAATATCTTGTTCCTTCAGGCATCAGCTATCAGAAAATAGAGGGAGGTCTGTTTATCTGGTGCAGACTGCCTGATGATGCAAAAATATCCATGACAGAATTCTGCAAGCAGGCTGTACTCAATAAGGTATGCGTTGTTCCCGGAAATGCTTTTCTTACTGATGAAGCTGAGCAGTGCAGCTCGTTCAGGATAAATTTCTCGACTCCAACAGACGAACAGCTTGAAAAGGGAATAAAAATACTCGGAAAATTAGCATCGGAGGTACTTTGATATGTCAGAAGAAATTAAAAATACACAGCCCGAAAAGAAAAAAAGAATTTTCAGCGCAATACAGCCCAGCGGTACTATCACACTGGGAAATTATGTAGGCGCTCTCAGAAACTGGGTAAAGCTTCAGGATGAATATGATTGTATATTTGCTGTTGCCGATCTTCATGCGATAACAGTAAGACAGGATCCTAAGACCTTCCGCAAAAATATACTGGAAGCATATGCTCTGTTTCTTGCCTGCGGTATCGACCTTGAAAAAAGCCTGTTCTTTATACAGAGCCATGTACATACTCATGCTGAGCTTGCATGGATACTCAACTGCTATACACAGTTCGGCGAGCTTTCAAGAATGACTCAGTTCAAGGATAAATCCGCAAAGCACGCAGATAACGTAAATGCAGGTCTTTTTACATATCCTACGCTTATGGCAGCTGATATCCTTCTTTACCAGGCTGATCTTGTTCCCATCGGTGCAGACCAGAAGCAGCATCTTGAGCTTTCAAGAAATATTGCCGAGCGTTTCAATGGTATCTACGGAAAGACCTTCACTGTTCCCGACGGTTATATTCCCGAGGTCGGCGCAAGGATCAAGTCGCTTCAGGATCCTACAAAGAAAATGTCAAAATCCGATGAAAATGTAAATTCATGGGTTGCTATTCTTGATAAGCCTGATGTGATAATGAAGAAATTCAAAAGAGCTGTTACCGACAGTGAGGCAAGAGTCTGCATCGGTGAAGGCAAGGATGGCATCAATAATCTTATCGGTATAATGACCGCTGTGACAGGAAAGACCTCTGATGAGATTACAGCGGAATTTGAAGGCAAGGGCTACGGTGATTTCAAAACAGCAGTCGGTGAGGCTGTGGTTGACGCTGTAAGACCTATTCAGGAACGTTATGCACAGCTTATTGAAGATAAGGCATATCTTGAGGAGCAGTACCGCAGATGTGCAGAAATTGCGCTCAGGATCTCACAGCGTACACTTGACAAGACAATGAAGAAGATAGGCTATCTTGCTAAATGATATAATTTCCGCCGTCTGCGATATGCTGACGGCGGAAAAAGCATTATAATTGATCGTACAGTAAACAATTTTAAGCCCGGTTATAAATCAGGAAAAAGTAGTAACGGAGGACAAAAATGTTTGATATAATGACTGGAGTTGTGCTGCTTCTCAGCACGATATATGAGGGCTGGAGGCTTTACGGCTCGATAAATACACTGATTGTCCTGAACGATCAGCTTGGCTCAATAAATGAGGATACAGCTGCCTTTGTTCAGATCGAAGCAATCAGAAGCAGCAGCATAACAGAGATAATAATTCTGTCGGCACTTCTGATTTTGACGCTGATCTGCCTTCTGCGCTTTATAAGATGGGCAATAATCGGGAATATTATGTATATGACGCATAATACAACAAAGGATTTTCTGAAAACGACCAACGGTAATGCAAAGCCTGAGTCAGGGAAAGAAAAAAAGGTGAAAAAAAGACCGTCCACTGGCGGAATGAAAATCACAAATCAGGATAATGAGGAAGATAAATAGAAAGCAGGCATAATATCTGCCGGGCTGAAATAAAGGGGGATACGGCTTTGAAGAAAAAAACCGTTAAAAGAAAAAAGGTACTTATGATAGTAAATCCCCGTTCCGGAAAGCTCAGACCAAGCTTTTCGGCAAGGAAAATAGCAGAGATGTTTTCTGATAACGATATGGAGGTCGGGGTTTTCTTTACTGCGCCGGATTACAACGCAGATTTTCTTGTTAAGGAGCACGCAGGAGATTTTGATATCATTGCCTGCTGCGGCGGTGACGGAACAGTAAGCGAAACAATAAAGGGAATAATGGAATCGGGCATCAACAAACCAATGGGCTATATTCCTGCCGGTACGACAAATGATCTTGCAAGGAGTATAGGAATACCCTCAAAGCCGGAAAAGGCAGCAAGGGTTATTATTTCCGGAAATGAAAGGCCTGTTGATATCGGAAGCTTTGATGATGACAGCTTTGTTTATATCGCATCCTTCGGCGCATTTACGGAGGTATCGTATGAAACTTCGCAGAAGGCAAAAAATATTTTCGGCAGATTTGCGTACTTCTTTTCCGCAATGAAATATATGCCGAAAATAAGGTCATATCATATAAAGCTTGAAAGCGATGCAAGAAGCTGTGAGGGAGATTATATCTTCGGGTCGGTTACAAATTCGACCTCGGTGGCAGGAATATTCAGATTTGAAAATGATATGGTGGATTTTGCTGACGGAAAATATGAGGTTATGCTGATAAGGCGGCCGGATAATATTTTCACAGCCTTCCGTATACTTATGTCAATGCTGAACCGGAGCTACAAGCATGAAAATATAGAGCTTTTCCGGGCATCTGATATAAAAATAAGCTCTGACGAGCCGCTTGACTGGGCGGTTGACGGAGAGCATAAAAGAGGCGGAAATACTGTTCATATTATCAATAATCCGCAGGCAATAAATATGCTGATGAAAAAAAAACGTACTAATAAAAGTAAATCCGAATAAAAAATCAGGCTGCCGCATTTTATTGCGGCAGCCATTTTTAGTTATGACTGAGAAGCCTGCTGAGACTTGACATAATCCTTGATGATATTTACTGTTCTTTCAACACTGTATTTTGAAATACAAGCGTCATTTGTATCATACTTGAGCTTTTTCTTTTCTCCCTCAACGTATTTATCAAATTCGTCATCCTTAATCTCATGCACGATATTAAGTCTTGAAATAGTGTCCGTATCTGTTGTATCGTCAGAGATGTTCTTTACCTTGTCATTGATTGAGCCTTTGTAAAGCAGGTAATATGTGTCGTCAATTGTCTTGACATCAGCCTTTTTGTCGCCGAGAGCCTTGATCTCCTTCTGGACATCCTCGTTCATGTCTGAATCTGCAAGCTTTGCAGTAGCTGCTGTGCTGGGAACTGTATCCTTATCGCCAAGCTCGAAATCCTTTTTATATTCCTCATCGATCTCAGTGGGAGTTTTTGAACCGTTGTTAAGCTCTGTTGCATATCTTGCAAATGCGGCAGTTACCTTATCCTTTGTATCATCATCTATATCAGTTGAATTACCCTGGTCATCAGTTGTTTTGAGAGAATAATGGATATAGTAATAATCAGTATAGTTCTCCTTGAAGTATTTCTGTACCTCATCGTCTGATACAGCCTTTGTGCCTTCCTTGTCGTAAAGCTTCTTGAATACCTCGTCCTTATAGGTCTGAACAGTGCTGTCTAAATATGCTGCACTGTTCATTGAAATACCAAGCTGGTCATAAAGATCAGATGCACCGCCCATATAGCTTTCATACATCTTTTTACCGGATTTTATTGTATCCTCATCTATCTTGACCTTGTTGTCCTTTACAAGCTTTTCATATGTAAGAGCTTCAACGCATTTATCCTTTGCGTTTGACTGGATCCAGTCGTAGACGTTTTTCTTCTCTATCTTTTTGCTTGAAAAATCATCATCTGTGATATCAACAGTTTTGCCTGATTCCTCCTCGATCTTTGAAAGAGCAGAGGAAATCTGAGAATATGTTGAATAAATCCACATACCGTTTGTAATGCTCTTATTGCTTGTCTTATAGCTCCATGAAGTATCTGCACAGCCGGCTGCTGAAACGAGAATGGCAGCAGCTGCAAGAACAGAAGCTGATCTTATGAGCTTATTTATTTTCATTGTCCTGTCTTCCTTTCAGAAATAGTATATTATTACACATATAAACTTATTATATAACAAAAACAAAATAAAGTCCATATATTTTTGGAATTTTGATTATTTTTTTACTCACACTGTCAGTGTATATTCTCCCCTCTTGCGCAATGTCATCAACTTAAGGTTTTCGGTCACTGCCCGGACTGTTTTTTGATTCACCCCTTGCGGAGCGATTCTCACGCTAAGGATTTCGCGCTCTGCGGAGCGCGACCAGGGGCTCTGCCCCATGGACCCCGCAGCCTTTGAAAAGGCTGGCGAAACTTTAGAAATTTGCTAAGTTAATGACATGGCGGCACTCCGCCGCCGGGGAGAGATTTTACTTGAAATTTGTTGAGAATATGATATTATAAATATAGAGCATAGGACAGCTTTCATGGTTGCTGTCCGTAAAAAATATTCAAGGAGGAAAAGAAAATTATGAAATTATTGAAAATTTTAGGCGCTGCAGCTGCTGCGGCAGTGCTGACATTCTCTTTCGGCATTGCAGCAAATGCAGCGCCGGATACCTCTTTCCTGGGGGTAGAGGTCTCAAGTGATGATAATGAGACTCCCATAATACCGGTGAATCCCCTCGTTGTCAAGGCGGAGACTGACCCGGATGAATGCTTTGCAGGAGAACCCTTCGTTATCAAAGCACAGACAAGCGGAGCTTCCGGCAGCTGCAGCTACTCTTATTCAGTTACAGACAGCAGCGGGGAAATTGTAAACAGCACAAAAACTGATGAGCCGTCACTTGAGCTGAAGCTTAAAGAAGGCTCGTATAGTGTAACGGTTGAAGTCACAGATGATTTTCAGTCAACAGCTTCTGCTTTTATCCAGCTGAAGGTCAAAAAAAGAGATCCTCTTGCGGATAATGGAACAAAGCTGAGCAAGGCTTCCGCTGCACCCGGCGAAAAGCTGACAATAACAGCCGCATTCAAGGGAGGCAAGCAGCCATATACATATCAGTATTCATATTACAATAAGTTCTCCGGCAGCAATGGCCATACGGACTTTTTGAGCAAAAATACATATACATATACAATGCCGAAATCAGCCGGATATTACAGATTTACTGTAACTGCAAAGGACGCACTCGGTCAGACAAAGGCTGTGTCTATGGATGCTGCGGTAGTACAGAATACAGGAAAGGCTCTTTCTCTTAACGGCAGCAAGGTCGATAAGACAACTGTGTCTCCGGGCGGAAGCGTAACAACAACAGCTGCTGTTTCCGGCGGTACAGCACCTTATAAATATCATATTTCCTATATGGGTGCAGACGGCAAGTGGGTATATACAGATGCTGATTATATTTATGGCATCACAAGAAAATTCAGTCTTCCGAAAAAGTCAGGAAAATATGTTGTAAGGATAGCTGTAAAGGATTATGCAGGCAAATATGCAGAAAAGCGCTTCAATGTTGAGATACCTGCTTTCAGCGTAAATAATTCCCAGATCAGTGCAACGAGTGTGGATATCAATAAGCAGATCACACTCACAGCTAAGATACAGAATAATGCCGGCAGCGTTAAGTATCATTATTCCTATCATTACGAGGGCAAGACCTGGACATATACCGGCGGTTATGTTTCATCCAATACCCAGAATTTCAAATTCAGCACTCCCGGTACGGTTTATGTCAGAGTCGGCGCAAAGGACAGTATCGGAACATACAAGGAAAAGCAGTTTAAAGTAGTCGTCAAAAGTCCGAAGCCGATGGATGTTTCCGCAACAAGTGTAAGCAATAATATCGTTGCTGCAGGAACGACCTTCAGGATCAATTCAAAGGTAAGCAACACAAATGGTAAGGTCAGATATCATTATTCTTATCATCCTGAGGGAAAGACATGGATCTATCTCGGCGATTACACCACAGCTGCTTCAAAGAATTTCTGCTTCAAGTGGAATAATGTATATTATGTCAGAGTCGGCATTAAGGATGAATCCGGTCAGTATAAGGAAAAGCAGTTCAAAATCTGTGTTTATTCCAATACTGCAAAAAAGACAATAGCAAGTACAACCCTTCAAAGTGGTGCAAGCTGGAAAAGCAGCTCTGCACTTACACTGAAATACGGATCATATGTTAACCCTGTCAGAACAAACGGCAGATGGCTTCTGGTAAGATATGGCGAACGTACAGGATATGTTTATAACCTTGCTTTCGGCGGAACAAGAAATTACAGCGCTATCACAACATCAACATTGCCGGTAGTTGCAGATGATATCATCTATTCAAAGGGCAAGAGCATTTATAATCTTTATCATTATGTAAATTCAATGGGATATGTTTCCATAAGAAACGACAGTCTTGAAAATCTCTGCGTTCATATTCTCAAATACCGCAGAGGCGCTTGCTACCACAGGGCAGCACTGCTTTATTATCTTCTTGACAGAGCAGGCTTTGAGGTAGTCAGAGTAAATGACGGTATCGACAATTATACAGGCGGAGATCCGCATAACTGGTGTATCATAAAGACAGCACAGGGCTGGCGTCATATTGACCCGACACCTATTATCGGAGTAACTCCGATATATCTTGAAAAGGATGCAAGAGTAGCGACCCTGTTCAGCTGGAACAGAAGCAAATATCCCAAATGTGTCTGACGGGATCATCGGATAAGTAAAACAAAATCAGACGATTGTAAAATGGCGGGCGGACACCGGCGTGCCACCGGGGTCGCGATTCACGGCTTAATCAGCCTGATAAAGTTTTTTCCGGCACCGCCATACTTATTCAGCCTGAACTGCAACAGAATAAAATTCAAATACCTGTTGCCCACTAATATTTTACACTTAGGCGGACACCTCGCCAAAAAACTGAAAATCCTCGAAAGACGGAGAAAATTTTTAAAAATTTATATACAAAAAACTGCGTAAAGAAAAGGATTTATCTGTTTTACAATCAGCTGAAAACAAAATCAAAAGGAGAAAATAATGCATTGTGACTTTATTTTCTCCGTTTTTTTTTATTTTTTAAAATTTTTCCGAACTTTTTATAATTTTAATGAATCTATATCTATGGAAAGGAAAATCAAAGCTTATTAAAGCAAAGGATTATAATGCCTATTGCTTTAAATGTAAACGTCTGAAAATTTTATTTTACGGAGGGAAATACCATGGAAATCAAAAAAGCATCAAAAAGAATACTTA
>CACWVH010000141.1 GCA_902764235.1 uncultured Ruminococcus sp. | reverse complement strand
ATTTAGACGCAATTTCAAGTATATCACGTGGAGCCTCGTGACGCTTTGTTTTATTCACATTTTATCGCTTCTTACCCACACTTTTTAGGGAAGAGCCTTAAAATATGAATACTCAATCTACCAATTGTTTATATAAAACAGAAAGAAGGAACACAAATGCCTCTGCACATAATACGAAATGATATTACAAAAGTACAGTGTGACGCAATTGTCAACGCTGCCAATACAAGTCTTCTTGGCGGAGGCGGTGTTGACGGTATGATACACAGAGCAGCGGGACCAGAGCTATTAAAAGAATGTCGTACTCTTGGCGGATGCCAGACCGGCCAGGCAAAAATAACCAAAGGATATAAACTGCCATGTAAATACATTATACATACGCCCGGTCCTGTATGGCATGGAGGAAATGAAGGTGAAAAAGATCTTCTGAGCTCCTGCTATTATAATTCCTTACTGCTGGCAAAGAAAAACAATTGCAAAACAGTAGCTTTTCCTCTTATTTCTTCAGGAATATATGGATACCCTAAAGAACAGGCTTTACAGGTAGCTTCTGAAACGATCACACGATTTCTTGCTGAAGAAGCACCGGATATGAGCGTCTATATTGTGGTTTTTGATAAGAACAGCTATCTCATCAGCGAAGGCTTGTATTCTGACATAAGATCCTTTATTGATGATAAATATGTAAATGAACTGCATAAAGACAGAGCTTTATTCGGAAGCAGGAGAATAATCAATAATGAACCGACTTCAATAGCGCTTGATAGCGATATGATGTCAGACTCTCTTCCATCCTCTTCCGGCTACTCCGGTACAGCAGCAAATAGATTATTCGGACAAAAAAAGAAAACATCTGATAAAGCCAGAAGTAAATCCTTTTCCCAACTGAGCGAAGAAAAGGAACATGAGGATTTGTCCCGTATGCTGAAAAACATGGACGAAAGCTTTTCGGAAATGCTTTTGCGAAAAATAGACGAAAAAGGCATCAAGGATTCCGAATGCTATAAAAAAGCAAATATTGACAGAAAACTATTTTCAAAAATCAGAAGTGACAAGCTGTATAAGCCCAGCAAAAACACGGCTCTTGCTTTTGCTATTGCTCTTGAGCTTTCTCTTGATGAAACCAAAGATATGCTCCAGAAAGCCGGCTTTGCCCTTTCTCACAGCAATAAATCCGATATTATAATTGAATATTTTATTTTAAGAGAGATTTACGATATAATAACAATTAACGAAGCGTTGTTTTCTTTTGATCAGAAGCTGCTCGGTGCATGATAATTTTGTCGCATTAAAAGCGACCATATATAATCCTCCATAAGATATAATGTAATCACAGGATACAAATCCAGAAATTAATCTATGGAGGTAATCATTATGAAAAACAAGAACAATATTACAGAGCTGGTATTCATTATCGACAGAAGCGGTTCAATGTCAGGACTTGAAAGCGATACTATCGGGGGCTTCAATTCTCTCATCAAAAAACAGAAGAAAGAATCAGGCAAGTGTTATGTTTCTACAGTCCTCTTTTCCAACAACAGTGAGGTCATCCATGACAGAATTTCTATTGACAAAATCAAAAATATGACGGAAGATGATTACTGCCCAGGAGGATGTACCGCATTAATTGACGCTATCGGCGGAGCTATAAAACATATATCCTCTGTTCACCGCTATATTCGTCCTGAAGATATTCCTGAGCATACTATGTTCGTTATTACTACCGATGGTCTTGAAAACGCAAGTCATAAATACACTTCAAATGAAGTAAAAAAGATGGTAAAGGAAAAAGAAAAAGACGGATGGGAGTTTCTGTTCATCGGAGCTAATATTGATTCGGTTGAAACAGCCGGCAATTTTGGTATCCGAAGCGACAGAGCGGTAAACTATCATGCTGATAAAAAAGGGACATCCATTCTTTTTGAGACTGTATGTACTCAGGTTTCTAATCTTAGGAAAAACAAAAGTGTATCTGACGATTGGGGCAGATCAATTGAAGAAGATTATTTAAACAGAAAGTAAGTATATTGCTGAATTGTATGATTTGTTATATAATAATAGCAAATCTATAAATAATATAAATGCCCCTGTCGGCACTGAAATACCGGCAGGGGCATGGAACTATGTCTATACACAACTGTGCAGCAACATTTTATCGTAAATACATTATAATTCATCTGGATTCTTCTTTCTGCATGGAGAACCATGTACTTCTTCGTAATGAGTCGTATACAGTTCCCAATCAAAATAAAATCGTTTTACGGTTTTATCGAAGCTTCCTCCGAACTCAGCCGCCATTTCAGGAGCCCAGAGGATCAATTTGCAAAAACCGTATTTTATGCATTCCCAATCCACTGAGAATTTCTTTAGCATTACCTCATCATCAAATTCAGAATAATGATCAACATATTCACAAATCAGAAGATCATTTTCATTGGATATTATTTTAACTGCTACATATAATTCGTTATGAAATACTTCTACGACAGCATATCTGTGTTCTGGTTCCATAAAAACGTTTGGTACATCAAATGTATCTTTATTGCCGCAGCCAATTCCTTTTTTCAGATTATGGATCATTACTCTCATATTATCACATCCTTAAATACAATTATACTACTATTGAATTTTCTGTTGTTTCAAAAACAGTGTTCTCGCGGAACCTGTCAGGATAATAATTCCTGTTGAATTCAGCTATCATCATTTCACACTGGAATTCATCAAGCCTGACATTAATTGCTTTTGTATTTCCATCCTGAGCTGTATATATCACTCTGACATAATATCTGTATTCGTGATCTGAGTATAGATTGTCTTCGTAAATTTTTACACGCACCATTTTCCGGGTCATATCCTGTATTGTATTATTATCAATAGCATATACACGCTCTGATGTATATATTACAGTATAACTGCTTCCTATATTAATACCGTTATTGCCGAAAGATAACATTTTACCTTTTTTATAGGATTCTTCAATTTCTGTCAGATCCGTCTGCTGTTTCAGAAATTTTTGTAAAGGACCTGCTATATAATCATGTAAACCTATCCAGGAAATCACTCCTCCGCAAAGTATTCCAAATATTGCGGCTACTTTGTCCTTTGATTCTGTCATTGGAATAAAAAGAATCAATACTGACCCGATAAGCAGAAGAAATCCTATTCTGATGAATCCAAGGTCTTTTTTGTGGTATCTTTTTTTCAGATCATGCTTCATTCCCTTTTTGCTGATCGTTTCAAAGGAATGATTTTCCTTATATTTATAGTATTCTGCTTTCCATTCTTTCTGTCGGTATTTGGATCCGCTAAGAAAAGCCTGCTTGTCCTGCTCAGAGCTTTTGTCATGGCGTTTTTCTTTAAAAAATGCATATAAGGAATAAATGGTCAGACTGATGGGTAGTGTGATAGTAATGAAGAGATATTTCCAATCCTGAGTAAAATAAAATAATGCTCCAAATACTGCCGAAAAGCAGAAGGCGACAATAATAGTAAGTATCAGATTTTTCTTTGGGTTTATTACAGTGTTATTTGCCCTTTTTATCTCTTCAATTTTCTTTAAAAACAGTTCAAACATTTCTTATCCCCTATTTCCTTGTCAATTTTCTTTCGTACTTACAGGAACAATTCTATAAAATGTATTAATATTTTTCAGCATCCCCAGAATTGAAATAATCTCCAGTAAATAATTCCGACAGCAATAAATATACTTGGTTTATCATAATTCAGCTTTTTAAGAAAGCCATCAGGTAAATAACTGCGTATATCCGTCTTTAAATCCAGCTTGCCTTGTTCGTGAAGCTGCATTGCACTTGTTCAGATAAGGACATTGCTTACAGAGCACCATTCATAAACAGTATTTTCGTCAGCAGTTATATCGTATTCTATATCCGACTTTCCGTAGATAACTGAACATATGTCCTGCTTATCATCAAAAACTGTAATTGCTACTGAGGGGGTACTTTCCTTGTTTTCATTAATAAGATTTCTGATTTCTGTTTCGATGTTTGATTTGCTTTGTGGTGAAATTATTCCTTCATCATTAGAAGCACAAACGGCAATTGATGTAGGAATAAGCGAAAAATTAGCTGCATCGCAGGAAAAAGCTAATGATATACACAGATAAGCAGGAATACGGAAGTAAAAGCTGTTCAAAAGTAAGAAATCTGTACTTGATTACTTGTTCCTGATATTCTCTGATACAATACCTATGGCATAGTCGTCCGTCGCTGATGCTTATTACTGTTACAATTATACCACATTTCATGGAAATGTCCTTTTAATGTTGATTCTCACAGTATTTATCAAGGTCTGAAGCCATTGGTATGCGCGAGATTAGTATTATTAACACAACATTACAGCTTCGCAATCGGTTATTGACAGTCAGACATATCCACACTATTCAAATTCAAATTTGAAAATATGAGAATTAATATCTGATCCGACAGCGTTTTTGAATGAAGCACAGCAAATCAGTTCATTTTCGCCGTAATAACCCAGCTGAAAATCATTAATAGTTTTTTCGGCAGCATATCTTTCAATTTCTTCCTCACTTAATTGTTTAATAATATTTGTTAACTCACGATTTGACAATTCAGATTCCATTTGTGATTTACCATATTTGTATGTGAAATCCAACTGATATTTGTATTCATCCAATAGCTTATCAAAAAAGTATTCCGTATCATTTGTGTAAAGAGATATTATATCGTTATTTGACAATTGTTTTCCTGTTGTTAAGTCAATCGTATATATTTTATAATTAACAGCGCCTGGATAAGAAACAGATGTGAATAATGTTAAATAATTATCTGCAACAAGAGATCGATAATACAGCCCATACATACACTCACGAGCAGAGGTCTCAATTTCTGAGTTGATTCTATCAGCGTCATCGCTGTCAAATGTCAGTTCCGGCACAGCCGAAACATATCCGCTGGAATTGAGAACATAATGGTCTTTCTGCACATATTCATTATCAGGAGATGACTCTATAGTAGGTTTTTTTAATGCATCTTCTTTTGAATAAATAATGTCTGAAAGCTTAAGTGTTTCTGCAACAAATTTATCAGAACCATTCTTTTGAATTATACAGTTTTCTCCATCGCAATAATAAATAAATGTTATTTTAGAATCAGATACGTTGTCAACGTTTTTTAGCTTCCCGCTTTTTATATCAACCTGAATCCGTGAAACTCATTATTGATTGTTCTGAAAAAACCTGAGATAATGCGTTGTTTTATGCATTTCAGGTTTTTAAGCTGTTCACCCAT
>CACWVH010000140.1:10794-17776 GCA_902764235.1 uncultured Ruminococcus sp. | reverse complement strand
TTTGCATGAGAATCGCTCGTGCCGGGGGTGAATTCAAAAACAGTCCGGTGGACTGTTTTTGAAGAGGGGACGCCCTGCGAAAGAGGGCGTCCCCTTGCAACGGCGCTAAAAAAACTTCACTCACTGCCGCAAGGCAGTGACCGAAAACCTTAAGTTGATGACATTGCCCTTTGGGCAATGGGGTAGGATAAACTGCACCTTATTGGTGAGGAACAAAATGTATGAATATGTATAAAAACACGCTCCATCACCGTAATTACTCAATCAGAAACCAGTTTCACTGATTCAGGTATAAGTAAATAAAATCTCCGGTACCATTCTGAGGTACCGGAGATTTTTAGTTTAATGTGTTAGTGTGCTGTAATAGTAATAGTAATAATAGCAGATCATCTTCTCTTTCTGCTCTTTTTGCGTGCAGGCTTTGCAGGAGCTTTTGCGGCATTCTTCGGAGCGGCCGGAGCTTCCTCTGCTTCTTCCTCTGCACAGTCGCAGCCTGCGATAAGCTTATATACAAGAGCTGCAAGTACGCCGCCGACCAGCGGAGCAACTATGAATACCCATACATTGGTGAAAGCCTCTCCGCCGGCGAAGATAGCAGGACCGAAGCTTCTTGCAGGGTTGACTGATGTTCCTGTGAAGTAAATGCCAAAGATATGGATAAGTGTGAGTGTAAGACCGATAACGATACCTGCAACAGAACCGTATTCCTTCTTTGAGGTAACGCCGATGATCGCAAGAACGAAAACAAAGGTGAGAATGATCTCAATAAGAAGAGACGCCCAGATATTGTTTTCAAAAAGACCGTTTGTTCCTAATCCCTGAGAATTCGGGAACATAGCCTTGAGTGCAGCACCGCCGAGAATACCGCCGATGAACTGTGAGGCGATATAGGCGAAGAACTCTGAAACGGTCATTTTTCCGCTGACAAGAACGCCGATGGAAACAGCCGGATTGATATGGCAGCCGGAAACATTTCCGATCGAATAAGCCATTGCGACAATGACAAGACCGAAAGCAACAGCTGTCATAAAGTAAGCCGGATCGGGCTTATTGGTGCAGCCCAGTGCAACAGCAGTACCGCAGCCGAAAAACACAAGTACGAATGTACCGATACATTCAGCAACACATTTTTTTAATAATGACATAGGAAGACCCCCTTAAAAAGTATTTATGCCTTTGAAAATGCTCAGTCAGAAGGATCCTGCCGATACAGTATAAGCCTGTAACGGTTCCCCTGAGGATAAATATTCCGACCGGGTATTTTCCGGCACTTTTGATATCATGTAAATTATAACATAATCTTTTAACAAAATAAATAGTTTTTTGCCAAAAAACGGTTAATTAATCAGAAAACTTTTCTTCATGCGATGAATCTGATGTGAAGAAAGTGTGAAGTGTGCACATTGTTAAAGTTGTAAAGATATTTCCGGAGTTTTGAAAAAGCTTTAATCAGCTTTGACCAGAGTAAAGTATCGGACTAAAGCTTTTTACGCTTTTGGGAAAGCCCTTCAGGGGGATGAGGGGAAATAGTTTTCTTTATTTGCCGCTGACGGTGGGTAAGGGGATGGGGTTCTTGCTTTTTGCCCCTCATCAGTCAGCTTCGCTGACAGCTGTTAGTTTCGTGTGAGAATGGGCGGATGCGTTACGGTGATTCTGAGACTTTATATGTCGTTGGCTTTGTTCGTAAACACTTTGTGTGAATTTTGAAGAAACTATAATCAGCCGACATAAAAGTATTTGTCAGAAGAAAGCCTGAACCGCTGCGGAGTGCCTCCGCTGTCAATTCAGTCTTTAAAAACTTTCTTCAAACGCACACTTTCATGAATCACGGTCTGTGTTCTTCTATGCGGAGGCACCGGTTAGAAATGACGTCAGCAGTTCAGGCTGAAAAGGCATGGCGGTGCCCGGGAAAAACTTTATCAGGCTGACTAAGCCGTGAATCGCGACACCGGCGGCACGCCGCAGGTGGGTGTTATTATTTTTCGGAATGTGGTATAATTATGATAGTACCGGGGGTTTGCCGTGTATGGTCAAAAAAATGTTAAACAAAGGGATGATTATATATGATAAAGGCTGATCTTATAACTGGCTTTCTCGGCTCGGGAAAGACTACCTTTCTTAAACAGTACGCAGACTTTCTTCTTTCGGAAAATATCAGACCCGGATTGCTTATAAACGATCACGGTGCTGTCAATGTTGATGTAATGCTTTTGCAGGAGCTTGAGAAAAAGGGCTGTATTATTGAATCTGTTGCAGGCGCCTGCGACAGGGACTGTCATATGCGCCGCTTCAAAACAAAGCTTATTGCTCTTGCTATGTACGGCTGCGGCAGGGTTGTGATCGAACCGTCAGGGCTTTTTGATACAGATGAGTTCTTTGACAGCCTGCGTGAAGAGCCTCTCGACCGTATGTATGAAGCAGGCAGCGTTATCACTGTCGCAGACGCAGGACTGCCTGAGGAGCTTTCTCCGCTTTCAAGGTATTTTCTTGCTTCACAGTGCGCAAATGCAGGCAGTATAATCATCAGCAAGGCACAGCTTTATCCGCCGGAAAAGGTGCAGGAAACCGTTTCACGTATCAGGCTTGCTCTTGAGGAAACAGGTGCGGACAGTGATATTGACAACAGGCTTATCATACCATCCGGCATTGCGATAGATAAGGACAGTATGAAAAGGCTTTCGGAGTGCGGATGGAGAAAATCGGATTTTGTGAAAAAATACCGTGATACAGGAGGCTTTGAATCGCTCTATTTTATGAATACCGGACTCAGTACAGAGGAAATAATGAAAAAGACAGAGCTGCTTTTCAGCAGCCGTGACTACGGCTTTGTTTTCAGAGTCAAGGGCTTTATTCCTCAGGACGGCAAGTGGTACGAGCTGAACGCAGCCAAGAATACCGCAGATATAAAGGAAACTGCCTCCGGGCAGGAAATAGTGATCGTGATCGGCGAGCAGCTGAACAAGGAAAAAATCAAAGGCTTATTCGGAGGTAATAATGATGCTTAAAAACATACTTATAACATCAGGCGGAACAAGCGAGCCTGTTGACCGCATCCGCAGCATTACAAACACAAGCACGGGAACACTCGGAAGTCTGATCGCACAGGCTTTTTCCGGGGCAGAGGGTGTGGAGAATATCTTTTATATCCACGGGAAAAATGCAGTTATACCTGACTGCAAAAGGCTGATTACTGTACCGATATGCTCAACAGACGATCTGCTCAGGGCTGTGCGCAGCGTTTGTGAGCAGCACCGCCCCGATGCAGTCATACATTGCATGGCTGTCAGCGATTTCCGGGTGCGCTCTGTTATTTCTTCCGATATGCTTGCTCTGTCGGGCGGCTTTGACAGCGAGGAGTCGGTAGGTGAGTTCTTTGACAGCAGAAATCTTCTGAGCAAGTACAACAAGCTGCCGTCGTCAGCCGGCGATCCGGTGATACTGCTTGAGAAAACACCTAAGATACTTCCGCTTTTTCGCGAGCTGCTGCCTCAGGCGAAGATAGTAGGCTTCAAGCTTCTTGATGGTGTGCCCCACGAGGAGCTGATCGATACAGCTCACAGGCTGCTTATGAAAAGCGGCTGCGACTATGTTCTGGCAAATGATTACAGAACGGTAGAGGCAGGAGATCATCAGGGCTATCTTGTAGACAAGGACAAACGAGAGCTTCATTTTTCAGGAAAAAAAGCCATTGCCGGGGGTATTGCGGCAAGGCTTACGGGAGGAACAGAATAATGAAAAATATAATTTTAGGAGTAACCGGCAGCATTGCTGCATACAAGGCTGCCGATCTTGCAAACACACTTACAAAGGAGGGCAACAGCGTTCATGTCATAATGACAAAGGCAGGCATGGAATTCATAACGCCGCTGACCTTCCAGACGCTTACCAAAAACAAGGTGCACACAGATATGTTCGGAGATTACATCCCCTCTGAGGTGGAGCATATTTCCCTTGCGCAGAAGGCTGATCTTTTTGTTGCAGCACCGGCGAGCGCCGATTTTATAGCCAAGGCTGTGGCAGGAATCGCAGACGATATGCTGACAACGGTGCTGCTTGCATTCCGTGACAAGCCTGTACTCATTGCCCCGGCAATGAACACAGCAATGTATGAAAACCCCATCACACAGAGGAACATATCACTTCTGCGGCAGTACGGCTTTAATTTTGTCGAGCCGAGAGAAGCAATGCTTGCCTGCGGCACAGTCGGCAGGGGTGCGCTTGCCGAAAACGAGGTTATTCTCGAAGCCATAAGAAAGCTTCTTGCATGAAAAGATCCTTACAGGATAAGTCAGGAACAGATAAAGAAAAGAGCCGACTGGGAAAACCATCGGCTCTTTTCGATTGTTACTGAATCCGTAAAATTGGTTGTAGGCTTACCGGCTTTTATTCTTTCCAGGCGGCAGGCGGCGGCAATCCGCCGCCTGCCGCCGTCCCCAAATGTCTCCCCCTTCCCATTGGGAAGGGGGACGGGGGGATGGGCAAGATAAGCTGCACCTTATGGGTGAACAACCAAATAACCTGAGATGCATAAAACTGCGCATTATCTCCGGGATTTTCAGAGCAGCCAAAAATGAGTTTTACGGATTCAGGTTATTTTATACCTGAATCCGTGAAATTGAATTAAATCTTTTTTTAAACCTTCCGGGTTTTCATTTCAGCCATGGGTGAACAACTTAAAAACCTGAAATGCATAAAACAACGCATTATCTCTGGGTTTTTCAGAACAATCAATAATGAGTTTCACGGATTCAGGTTATACAGATGAGACAGTCATTCATTGATCTCACTTCTGTCCGAAAAGCTCATTACCATGATATTTCACTGAAACAATATCATCAGGATCAAGTGCATACCTTATAAGCCTGCCTTTGTCATAATCGGATTTTTCATAATATTCAAATCTTGTATCATAGAAGCCTTGTTTTTCGTCTGTTGAACCTCCGCTTCCGCTGTTCATATCAGCGATAACGGTTACACCTGAGCTGAGTAGTATAACGAGCTGATCGAAGCTTTTATCATTCAGCTTTTCATATACAGAGTTTTCAGCAGCGGTTTTAAGCTCTATTGAATATGAGCCTGCATTCAGGGATTTCAATGTGTATGCTTCTCCGTCAAGCACTGCCTTCTTTTCATTTGGTATAAGCTCCCTGGTAACTGTGCGGTAATTGAGATCAAGTGTTATCTCATAATTCAGCGGTATTACATACCTTGTTGCAATAATGATCTGATTCCAGTCGGTTGATATGCGTATACTCTGATCCTCACCGAGCTGATCTTTATATTTTTTATTGAGCTTTTCATAGGTTTCGGGATTCTGAGAAAACTGTTGCCATTCTCCGGGTCCTTTATAAGTGTCTGCACTGTAAAGCACCTTGTCAATGCGGCTTACGTAAAGATTTTTTAGCCTGAGCGTGAGCTTCTGACCCTTGATATTTATGTCGTCGTTCATGTATTCAGCGTAAAGCTTTATTGTCCTGTTATCCTTGAATGAATAGTCAAGCTGTGTCATTCCTTCATTGTCAGATCGTTGTCCCATCATATTTTTAAGGCTGTGAGTTACCGGCTTGGTACATTCATATTCCTGCTCATAATATTTGCTGCCGAAGTGGGAGACAGGGTCAGGGTCATCAGGATCATGCAGCCAGCTTTCTTCATAAGGACAGTAGCGTGAAAAAACCTCTGTAAAGGTATCAGCTGTATCGGAGATAAAGGGTGTGCCGTCCTTTTTTGTAAGCGTCATGGAGACTGCTGCTGTGTGTTCATCGCCGGTGACACCGTGGAAATCTATATTTACAATATCGCTGCTTTTGTGTACATTTCCTCCGCTGAATACACCGTTTGCAGGCTCGCCTGCTATATATTCGCTGAATGCAGGAGCAAACCCCTCCGATGCACCGACAACTGCTGAACCGATCAGTGTCAGCGCAGCAGCAGCTGCTATCAGCGAGAAGGTCAGTCTGCGTTTTATTTTTTTGGGCTTCGCAGTAGTGTCTGCTTTTATCCCGAGCCTTGCAAAGGTAAGCTGCCTTACATTTACGGCATCTGCCTGTGCATTATCCCTGAGCTTCTCCGGGATGCCCGGTTCGCAGTCGTCCATCATTATATCAAATAATGTTTTTTCGGTTCTGAAGCTTTTCATATCAATACCCCCTGTCAGTAAGTGCTTTCCTGAGCTTTTCTCTTGCTCTTTTCAGACGTGATTTCACGGTATCTGCCTTGATGCCGAGCTGCTGTGATATAGTGCCTACAGATTCATAGTAGTAATAAAACCGAACTATTATCTCTCTGTCAGGTTCTTTCAGTTTTTTTACTTCATCATTAAGAGTCATCGCAAGCTCCTTGTCTTCATAATTTTCTTCAACAATAAAATCATCTGCTTCCTGCAGCTCATCTATATCGCTCATATCAGTAAAATGCTCACGTCTGAGTCTGTCCTTTGTTCTGCTTTTTGCAATACAGCATATGTAGCCTGCAAGGGAGTCATTTCTCAGCTTTCCTGAGTTTTTCCACAATGTCACAAAAACATCTGACGCTATTTCCTCAATATCTGCCCGGCTCAGCTTCCCGGATGAAATATTGTATGCTATGGCGGAAATGATCGGCGTGAATTCATCTATAGCTTCCGCAAGAGCAGCTTCATCATGTCTGTTAAGCCTTGCGGCAAGATCTTTTTTTATCAAAGCACCTCACTCCTTTTCTCAAAGACCGCTCAGGCGGTTTTATTGAAAGCTTTCACTTTAACATACGTATGGAAAATGGTTATGGTTGCATTTTTACAGAAAAAAACGGGCGTCAGTCAGCCTGTTTTTATAAGTATCACCTGAATCAATGAAAATCAACTATAACTGCTGTCAAATATACAGTAGTTATGCGGTATTTTATAAATTATCACCTGAATCCGTGAAACTCATTATTGATTGTTCTGAAAAACCCAGAGATAATGCGTTGTTTTATGCATTTCAGGTTTTTAAGTTGTTCACCC
>CACWVH010000140.1:0-10772 GCA_902764235.1 uncultured Ruminococcus sp. | reverse complement strand
GGCGGCAGGCGTGCTGCGCACGCCTGCCGCCTGGCTGAAATGAAAACCCGGAAGGTTTAAAAAAAGATTTAATTCAATTTCACGGATTCAGGTATCAGTAATTCAGGCAGTCACTATCGAGGTGCAGCTTTTCAGCCCATCCCCCCGTCCCCCTTCCCGATGGGAAGGGGGAGACTTTCAGGGACGGCGGCAGGTGTACTGCGTACACCTGCCGCCTAGCCAGATCAAAACCTGGTAGTATTTTAAAAAGATCATCCATTAACTTCACGGATTCGGATATCATTTACTGCTTGTGTGATTTCTTTTGAATTCATGCGGTGTCATGCCGTATTTTTCCTTGAAAGCCCTTGTGAAATATGACAGGTTATTGAAGCCGCAGGAGAAGGCAGTGTCGGAAATGACTGCGCTGTCATCACGGAGCTTTTTTGCAGCAGATTCAAGGCGGTAATTGATAAGGTATTTTGTAAATGAAATACCGGTCAGCTGCCTGAACATCTTTGAAAAATGACTTGCCGAAAAATTGCACAGAGCTGCTGCCATTCCAACGCTTATTTCCTCGGAATAATTGCTGCGGATATGATCCAGAGCCTTTTTCAGCTTGTCATAAAGCTCCCTTGTGTGCTGATGGTCGGAGCTTTCCGGCTGGGCAGAGCCGCAGAGATAATGCATTATCACAAGCAGGTATGACTTGATGAGCAGCTCATGATCCTCCACCTTGCTTTTTGCAATCTCTGCAAGCCTTTTTATATAGGGCGAGATCGAAATGGAAAGAGTATCGTCCTTTTTCAGATATTTGGGAATTACCCTTTCACCCTTGTATATGGGATACAGGTATTTATCGGTACAGATATCTCCGCTGTCGAGCATCGAAAGACGGAACAGGATATTGAAATATACCGCACTGTTTTCACCGTCCTGCTTTATGCTGTGAATGAACTGCGGCTGTACGAGCGCAGTCTCTCCGGCGCTGAGCCGGAATTCCTCGCTTTGAATCCCCACTATCATCGAGCCGCTGAGCACATATATTATCTCCATTTCATCATGCCAGTGCAGCGGAAAGCCTGAAAGCCATTCGGGCAGCTTGCCGCCGTATATTATATATGGAAAGTTCTTTCTGCCGTGCACCTTTGTTTCATGGATAGCAGACATGATCGTCACCCCTCTGTAATCGTTTTGTGTCAAAACTACGATTGAAATCTATTTGTATTATACATCAGATAATCATATAATACAATCAGGGTAATAATTTAAGCTGATTGTAAAATGGCTAAAGGTCGTCTGCCTGCTGCATTCGGGCGGGTTTGAGTCTATGACTTTCAGCACGGCCTGAAATACAAAAAACGAATAAACAGAATATATTTTCGATTTTTATAATCAGCTAAGGGAAGATAAGTTGAAATGAGGAGGGTGATACAATGAAACAGATGAAGCTTTTTCCGCTTGCATGGCCGATATTTGTCGAAACGGCTCTTTTCATGCTCCTCGGCTTCATAGATGTATATGTAATGAGCAGATATAACGATCTTGCCGCATCCTCCGTAAATGCTGCCAATCAGGCGGTATCTGTGGTTACCATTGTTTTCGGCGTGATCTCCGGCGCAAGCGCTGTGCTTATCTCCCAGTATCTCGGCGCTGAGAAAAAGGAGTCAGCTTCAAAAATAGCTGCGCTTTCCATCAGCTTCAATCTTATTGCCGGAATTATCATAAGCGTTTTTCTGCTTTTTCTTTGCAGACCGATACTGACCCTGATGGGCGCTAAGGATGAGATAATGGATTTTGCCTGTCAGTACCTTTCCATAGTCGGCGGTTTCATATTCGTTCAGGCATATATGAGCGCTGTTTCCGTGATAATAAGAAATCACGGGCTTACACGTGTGACAATGTACATATCTCTCGGAATGAATGTACTGAACGCAGGGCTTGATATCATACTCGTTCCGGGATTTTTCGGAATGCCCCGTCTAGGTGTTGCAGGGGCAGCCATCGCTACCGCAGTGAGCAGGATACTCGGCGCTGTTGTACTGACGGTGTTTCTTTTCAAAAAGGTTGAAAGCCCGGATATGTTCAGGCTGCTCAGACCCTTTCCGAAAAAGGATCTCTGGGATATGCTGAAGATCGGTGTACCCAGTGCTCTTGAGACCTTTCTCTATAACCTGTCTCAGCTTGTGATAACCTCGCTTGTGCTGAATTTCCTTACTCCGGACGAGCTTATCACAAAAACCTATGTCCAGAACATCACAATGTTTTTCTACCTGTTTTCCGTAGCTATCGGACAGGCTTCACAGATAATAACAGGCCATTACACAGGGGCGAAAAAGCTTGATGAGGCTTATCACAAGGGCTTTCGTGCATATCTCTGTGCTCTTGGCTTTTCGATAGTGATAAGCATAACCGGCATAATCCTGAGATATCCTCTTATGGGAATCTTTACTGACAATGCTGCTGTAATTACACTTGGTGCGAATATACTTATTTTCAATATCATTCTTGAATTCGGAAGAACTACGAATCTTGTTATCATTGCAAACCTGAGGGGAGCAGGGGATGTATATTTCCCCACAGCCTGTGCGATCTTTTCAAACTGGCTGATAAGTGTACTCGGAGCATATGTGCTTGCAGTGGTCTGCGGCTTCGGCATATACGGACTATGGGCAGCCCTTGCCGCTGATGAATGTATCAGAGGTGCGCTTATGATACTCCGCTGGAAGGGCGGCAGATGGCGCACCAAGGGTATCAATGCAAAAGCAGCCGCAGCATGAGCAGATCAAAAACCGGAGGGCTTTGAAAAGCGGAGAGAATTGTAAAAGAAGACTGTGACAAAACAAAAAACTCTCTGAAACAGAACCCTATATAATCAATTTAATAAAATTTAAAGTTTCGCCCGCCTTTTCAAATGCGGCGGGGTCCATGGGGTGCGGGTGTCCGGTGGACACCTCTGCCGAAGGCAGAAGCACCGACCGAGCCGGCAGGCAAGACCCAGAGCCCCTGGTTGCGCTCCGCAGAGCGCGAAATCCTTTGCGTGAGTATCGCTGCGCAAGGGGGCGAATCATAAGGAGGTATCAGAATGGAGCTTGCCGCTGTAATGCACCGTGCAGTAAATGAATTCTGCTATGCAGCAGACAAGGACACAGTTGTCGTGACTCTGAAAACCGCAAAGGATGTGAGCCGTGCCTTTATCGTACATGGCGACCCCTTTATCCACGAGCTTAAAAGAAAACGTGAATGGTTCGGAGAAAGGCTTGAGATGGAAAAATATCTTGAGCTTGAGCGTCATTTTGTCTGGCGCATAAAGCTTAAACCGCCCTATAAGCGGTTACAGTATTATTTTATCATAGAAAATGACAGCGAATGCTTTGAGGTGTACGACAATAAAATAACTCCGCCGGAAAAAAGCGGAGAAAGCTCAAAGCTTTATTTCAAATTTCCGTGGCTCAACCCTTCTGATGTGATCTCTCCGCCTGAATGGGTAAAGGATACGGTCTGGTATCAGATAATGCCCGACCGCTTTGCACGGAGCAGGGATTTTAAAAATGACGGACGCTTCAAGGACTGGGCTGATATGTCGCACAAGCACTATTCCGATATATTCGGCGGCAGCCTGAGGGGTATTACGGAAAAGCTTGCATATCTTAAAGACCTGGGCATAAGCGGAATATATATGACGCCTGTTTTCAAATCTCCCTCAAACCATAAATACAATACCACGGATTATAAATGCGTAGACCCGGATCTCGGCACTGAGGATGATCTCATAGAGCTTGTGAAAAAGGCACATGAGCTTGGCATAAAGGTAATGCTGGATGCGGTATTCAATCACTGCGGCTCGGAATTTGCCCTCTGGCAGGATGTCCGTGAAAAAGGAAAGGCTTCGCCCTATTACAACTGGTTTTTCATCAACAAGGAGGATTTCAGCAGGGAGGATTTCTCCACAGCTGACGGACGCTTTTATTCCTTTTCCTTCTGGTCGGTCATGCCTAAACTGAATACAAATAATCCGGAGGTGGTCAGATATTTCAAGGAGCTTTGTACCTACTGGGCGCAGGTCTGGGATATCGACGGCATACGCTTTGATGTGGGCGATGAAATTTCCCACAGCTTTGTCAGAAGCCTTCATTCAAGCCTCAAGGCTGTGAAGCCGGATATATTTCTGCTGGGCGAAATATGGAACGACTCTCTTTCATGGGTCACTACAAAGGAATATGACAGTGTAATGAATTATCCCTTCAGCGGCTGTGTGAACGATTTCTTCCGCAGCACCGGCAGGAATGTCAGAGAGCTTATCTATACTCTCAATTTCTGCCGCTCACTTTATCCCGAGCAGGTTACGCAGGTGCTTTTCAATTTCCTTGATACCCACGACACCGCAAGGGCTGCGGAAAGCTGCAAAAACGATGATGTGCTTTTGCAAAAGCTTGCTTTTCTGCTTACAATGCCGGGCACACCCTGCATTTATTACGGCACTGAACTTGCACTGCACGGAACACCGCAGGACCTTTTATACAGACAATGTATGCCGTGGGATACCCTCAACGACCCTCAGCGGCACTCAATGCTTGAAAAAACCGCTGCGCTCATACATCTGAGAAATGAATATCCCGAAATGAAAAGCAATGATATCCGGTTTGTTACAAATGAGTCTTACCCCGGACTTATCTGCTGCAAAAAATCCGACAGGCTTGAGGTATGCTTCAATGTTCAGGGAATGCCGCTTGAATATATTCCCGAGGGGAAAATTTTATATTCAAATAATTATGAAAACGGTGTTTTTAATACTGATGGTATAATTATTGCTATTGATAACTGATGGTATTTTGACTAAAAAACTCAGGCTGTAAAAGAGAAAAATATCGTAATGATAAAGACTATTGGGCAAAATCACAAATTATAGTAAAAATAATTCAGCATATCGCTGATTTTTGATTAATTTTAAAAATTAAATATTGTTTTTCCAAAAAATGTGATATAATAACAATAATAAATTGTACATAAGCCAAACGGCTTTATTTATAGTTGCTGCAGAAGGTTCCTCCGCATGATTTAGTTTCAGCGGAGGAACATCGTTTATACAGAATTTATTATAACAGCCGATTGTAAAATGGCGAAAACTGCCGCCTGAGAGTGCCGTCAGCGGAGAAAATGACGGATGGTGGCGGAGAAAAATTGTAAATTACAAATCTGTTTACCCGCATAAACAGAAGATTTTTTGACTTTTACAATCAGCTGGAATTTATTATAATAGCCGATTGTAAATTGGCGAGTGTTTTTTGCCGCCGCAGGCGGCAAAAAACACTGTCTGCGCCGTCGGCGGAGAAAATGACGGATGGCAGTGGAGAAAAATTGTAAATTACAATACTGATTATCCGCATAAACAGAAGATTTTTTGACTTTTACAATCAGCTGGAATTTATTATAATACAAGGAGGATAATATGGGACTCAAGGAATTCAGGAATAAAATCAAAAGGAATCTCATGCCCGAGCTGAAGGAGCAGCCTATGCAGTATTGGGAAGAAATGTCCTTTATGATCGTGATACCGATGGAAAATGACGATCAGGCAGAAAATGAATTTGTGCAAAGAATAGCTGCGCTGCCGGATGTTAATGTGATAAAAAGCAGACAGCCGGAGGCTGATAACCCCGGTCTTGTCAGATTTGAATACAGGGGAAAGGAATATACCGCCGGCTTCAGGGCTGCGGATTTTTCTCTGCCTGATGTCAGCTCTGTCCTCAAGCAGAGCATGAGCAGCTCGGAAACTGAGGCACTGGAAAAGGCAGACCGTGCTATGACTGTCTTTATGAGGTTTGAGGGTCAGCCGCAGGAATGCTATCATCTGCAGCTCAGGCTCTGCTGTGCGGCATTTACTTCAATTGCAGCGGTAATGGACGAAAGCGCCGAGCAGATGCTCTCCGGCAGATGGGTGCGTATGGCTGCCGCTTCCACTGTACTTCCGTCGTCAACCGCTCTTTATACAGTACAGGCGATCTCCGGCGAAAACGGCAGTGTCTGGCTGCATACTCACGGACTATGCCGCTGCGGGATAACTGAGCTTGAGATACTTGAATCCGATGCTGAAAACGCAGACAATCATTTTCAGATCATAAAAGCCCTGGCAGGCAGACTTATCGGCGGCGACAAGGGCGATATGGGTAACGATGTATATTACATCGGAATGATCGGTGATGAGATACCCGTTGTGGCAACATACAGATCATGGACTACGGGGCTGGCTGAATATAACAATCCATCTCCCGGAGGCGTCGGGGACAGACAGGATGGTCACAACAGCCGGACAAGCCTTGTGTTTTTGTACAGAGGTCCGAAGGATCAGGAAAAAGGTGTACTGAGCAAGGTCAGCTTATATGACGGACTGTGGGCTGACAATGCAATGTTTTTCATCGGGAAAAAGGAAACAGAGCGGATGAGCGCACTTGCAAGGGAAAGATACAGCTTTCTCAGAAAAGCCGCCGGAGACAGCAATAATAAAATTCTCCTGAAGCTCGGACTTCCCACGGATGAGAAATACCGTAATGAGGACGGCGGAAACGATTATGAGCATATCTGGTTTGAGGCTTTAAGCTTTGATGATAACGGCTTCAGTGCAAGACTGACGCAAAAGCCGTATTATATTGATGGTCTTGACGAGGGATATATCGGAAATTACACTTGTGACGACATTACAGACTGGGTGATCGGGACTCCGGAACAGGCTGTGACACCGGATAATATTTATCTTCTTGAAGAATAATTACAAGCTCAAGCTTCCCACTTGATATTATACTGTTGAAATAGCTGGCTTATTATCAGCTGTTGAAAGTACGATTAATACTTGGATTGAACAGTAAAATGGTATGGGAAGTTTAAGTTACAAAGAAACCACCGCAGGTCAGCACTGAGCTGAGCTGCGGTCTCTTTTTATCAGATATTCTTTTTCAGATAGGGGTTTTCCGCAGTTGCGTCAAAGCCCTTCGGCAGATAATCCTCCGGTATGTAATCGGGATAATAAAAATCCATTTCATAGTTGCAGAAGATCATCTCCACATAGATTATCCTTCCCTCGTGGGCATCGAGTGCATAGACAAAGCCATAGTAGCTGTCTGCTTCCATTGCGGCAAGCTCGTATTTTTCATCGAAGCCCCTTGCTCCGTAATAGCCGGTGTATTCAGTGGAATTGTATGCGTGAAGCCTGTCAAGCTCGGCTTTATAGTCCTTGTCGTTATAATCAACAACAAGATAGCTCAGCCATTGTGAATCCCACGGATCATAATAGACCATCCTGAAATTTTCCACATTCATTTCTTCTGTGATCTTTTCCGGAAAAATTGATTCATCCATGCTCCATTTGCTCAGATAATTAAAATCTGCATCATCGCCTATATATTTATTGTAATTTGCAGGATTCTCATCAACGTATATTTCAGAGCTGTTCAGCCCCAGAAGCTCCATTGACCATCTTATAATGCGGGAGGATGACTGTATCAGCAGTGCCGCTGCAACTCCCACTGCCACAACGATAAGGGTATTGCGTCTTGCCCTTCTGTTTCTTGCCTTTACATAGTTCTGGAACATCTGATCTGCTTCAGTGTTGAAGCTCATTTTTACCTCTGAGGCGCCGAGTCTGTCAAAAAACTTTTTGCAATGCTCACACCCTTTGAGATGTTCTTCGATCATGGTGTTGCTTTCCGCACTTGTCAGATTTTCTGTATAAAGCGGAAGCAGGTCCCTTACTATCTCACAATCCGTTTTCACTTTTTATTTGCCTCCATTCTGTCCTGTATCATCAGCCATGCCCGGTAATAAACTGTGCATGCCCATTGTATGCTTTTTTGCTCGACACTGCCGATCTGACTGAAATCCATATCTCCGAAAACACGCAGCATATATACTTCTCTGTAAGGGTCAGGCATATTTTTCAGAACAGGATACAGCTTATCTGCAAAATCCTTGTCCTCAAGCATTTCCGAAAAATGCTCCTTTTCCTCTGCGATATGTTTCCGGAGATTTTCTCCGGAAAGACTGTTAGTCCTGTTGATATACATCATATATTGATTTTTTATTATTGCGCTCAGCCATGCCTTTATATTGACCTCGCCGTGATAGTTATTGATATAAACACTTGCACGCAGAAAGGTATCCTGTGCAAGCCTGCGTGCAAGCTCTTCATCGGCGCACAGACCTCTGAGATATTTATATGCGCCAAGATAATACTGATTAAAGGTATCCTGTGGACTGTTCATGGTCTCATCTCCGGTTTCAGGGTTTCTATATCAAATGTTGTTTTGTTATAGTAAACGTTATTAATAAATCCCGTTGTCATTTTGAGGAGCGTTCCCTCTCCGTCATTCTGAGGAGCAATGCGACGAAGAATCTTTCTGATACAGCTGCTTTTGTGGAAAAGATCCTTTGCTTACGCTTTTAATGACAGTAGGGGTAAAAACTTTTGTCGTTTACTATAATTACGGTATTTACTGATTTTGACAGCATTCACCTCTTATAGATCATTATATCATATTTTTTGTAAAACTCCCAGAATAATTTTACACTTATCCGATGGTGCAGGCAAGGCGCCTTTATTTGATTTATTTTATTCGTATGTTGACTATTATAAATAAATTTAGTATAATGTATTGGGCAAAAGTACAGCTTTTGCAGACAATCTGAGAACGGATAGGGTTCTTCGTATATACATATCAGCTCGGTCAGGTGTTTTTTTGTTTGAAGGAAGTTGAAATGATGAAACCAAAAAAGATTATTGGTGATTTTTCTGAAAAAATGCATGGGATGATTAATCATGACAGCGAAGAGATCATAAATAAAAAACAGAGTATTATGCTTCTCGGCGGTGTCGGAATTCTGATAGTTGCACTCATAATTACATTTATGTTTCTGTTTTTTAACGGCTCTGAAACAAGAGGTGAACTGAATCAGTCACCTGCTGCAGGCGGAAAAAATAATTCAACAGACAGCATTGCAGTGACAATTAACGAAAAAAACACAGATGCCGAAGATGAAATGTACAGAAAATACGGTCAGCTTGCTTCGGTGGTTATTGAACTGAAAATCGGTAAAAACACAGAAAGACTGGATATTAACCGTATTGCTGATTTCGTGGATGCATCGAAAAAGCCTGACGGAACATTTACATACAATCTCAGAAATGACAAGCTCACGGAGTATGTATCAGAGCTGGCAGCAAAGTATAATACCTTTACCTCAAGCGTTGATTTCGTTACGCACGCAGGGGAAAAAATAGAGCTTCAGAATAACAGCTTCGGCTGGATCCTTGATGAAGGCTATGCCGCAGAGGAACTGGGAGAGCTTATCCTCGGTAAAAAGTCTGTAAAGGTCGATCTTACCGACAGAAGCAACGAAAGCGACAACTGGTGGATGAGGATCGCAGGAGCTTACGGTCCATGTGATACATACGGCAATACATATGCTGAGGTCAGTATCGACAGCCAGTATATGTGGGTATATAAGAATGGCAAGATAGTGCTGCAGGGTGATGTCGTTACCGGAAATCCTAATCTGGGAAATGATACTCCAAAGGGTGAATTCCGTATTACCAACAAGGTAAAGAATGCAACGCTCTATGGTATCGGATATAATACACAGGTTGCTTACTGGATGGCATTCGCTGATGATATCGGCTTCCATGATGCAAAATGGCAGGAGTCCTTCGGCGGAGATGTCTATCAGGAAAACGGCTCACTCGGATGTGTAAATCTTCCTGTGGATGTTGCAGGAAAGCTGTACAGCATTGTGTATATTGATATGCCTGTGTTTGTATACTGATGATAATGAAATTCCCCGGCCGCTTAATGCAGTCGGGGAATTATTGATATTCTCTGATAAAAACCGTGCCGGGCTGTATAATACTGATATCAGACAGGGATAAAGAATCTGAGCCGAACACTTCATACAACGAAGCGGAGACACTGCCGGCGGCAGATGGGTGATGTGAAATTGTTCAGAGAGTTTTGAAGGAGCTGTAATCATGCGACACGAAAGTAAAGAATCGGATTAAAGCTTTCCCACTTTTTGAGAAACCGTCCTGTAGTAGCGGACAGTGGGACAGTTTATTTTATTTACCACCAGTATAAGACAAGGGGTTGGATTTCGTCTTTTTGCCCCTCATCAGTCAGCTTCTCCCGAGGAGGAAGTCTTTTGACCGGTGGGCAAGAGCGCAGCGACCTCCTCAAAATTGACAGCGGAGTCACTCTGCCGCGCGGCACGGAAATCAATTTTTAAAATTTTTTGATACCGAAGGGGTGCGGGGGCGACCGGAAAGCCCCCGCATTTCGCTTCAAATTTAAGTAAAATGTAAGAAAAAAGGTTAAATAATATTTCTTATTAAGAAAATTGATTTCCGTGACCGCGCGGTGAAAGAGGTTGCATACCTGATGAATTTGTGATATAATGTTTTAAGTAAAAAAGATATCTGTCCGTAGCATAGCTGGATAATGCATCAGACTCCGACTCTGAAGATCGAGGGTTCGAATCCCCCCGGGCAGGCCAAAGCGAAAATCCTGACACGCAAGTGGCAGGATTTTCGCTTTGTATTATTCATTTTTAAGTTTTCAGTCTTAAGTCTTCAGTAATTTCCTGAATCCGTGAAACTCATTATTGATTGTTCTGAAAAACCCAGAGATAATGCGTTGTTTTATGCATTTCAAGTTTTTAAGTTGTTCACCCATAAGGTGCAGCTTCTCCTGCCCATCCCCCCGTCCCCCTTCCCAAAGGGAAGGGGGAGACTTCAGGGGACGGCGGCAGGC
>CACWVH010000139.1:5405-9034 GCA_902764235.1 uncultured Ruminococcus sp. | reverse complement strand
ACACGAAAGCTCGGAAAACCCTTTGTGCGTATGAGCTTGTAGCAGAACGGCAGCGAGATACCCATTGCTTCTGCTAATTCGTGCGGTGTGAGCAACTGCGGCAGATTTTTGATTTCTTCCCTGTTAAGCATAAAAACACTCCTTTATCTTTTAATTATCTAAATCATAATATAATTAGTTTTATATTCTGATTTAATAACAGTTTATAATAAGTAGGGTTATTTGTCAATCAAAATTTTAATATTTTATAGTTTTGATTTTAATTTTATTGAAATTTGTTTTTTTATCCTGTATAATAAGAGTAATCAATACTTTAGGAGTATCGAAATGAATAAGTATAAGTTTTATATCAGAGACAATAAAGAATATTTTGAAATATGGAAAGACGGATGTTTATCAGAACAAAGGGAAAGCTATGTGACATATTCCCTGTGTGATTTTATTACTAATCACGAAACAGATTTTACTGATATTTTCTATTGGATAAAGCAAAACTATGACTATATAAAGAGCTTGGTCGAACACAAAGATGATCCGCAGTATGAGCCGCATCCATGTCCCCACAGTCTGATGTCCTTTGGCAATATCTTTTGGTTCTATTATGATGCGATAGATTGTCTTTTTGAAAACAATTCTCTTGACAGCTATGATGAAAATACGTGGATAATATACGGTTATGACGAAATAGAGAAATCAGGAGCTATTGCCGAGATAGAGAATATGTCTGCCCTTGCACATGGATATATCTATAATTCGATAGAGGGGAAAGAAGAGAGTATTGATACTCCTATTATTGACCGGACACTTGATACTGGAATTGAAAACATTGACGGTGTGTTGTGTAAAGTCTTATATCCAAATAGTATCGGCGATATTCTTTACTTTCTGATGTACTATCTGATCGGTAAGGATATTTCATATAAGGTCTGCAAACGCTGTGAAAAGCCGTTCCCATGCTTTATCAACAAGCATACAAAATTCTGTGACAGGTATGATTCTGTATTAAAACAGACCTGTCGGGAAATGGGACTCAATTATTCTGAGCATGACACATATATTGATAAGAATACGGCAAAAACAAGAGATTCGTTATTGAAAATCTTTGACTCCGCATATTCAAAACAGCGAAGAAAACTGAAAGCCAAGCTGATTGACAAAAACGACTTCAAAATATGGTCAGCAAAAGCAAGAAAAATGCGAGATAGGTGTATTAACTTCGAGGTATCCTTTGATGTTTTTGTCCAATGGTTAGAAGAAAACGAGGATAACTATCAGGAAGAGGATTGATATTCATTTCATTTTCTCTGCATCTGAGACTTCAAGTCCCACATAAGTGATAATTCGATAATAAAAAGTAAATTTTACTGTAAATACATTTGTTTAATTTTTAATGTTAAATTTTAATCTTTTCTGTAGTATTTTAAATCTCGTGCTATTTTTAAAAAATATATTGATATTTAAAAATCTTTGGCATATAATTAAAATAACTGGAGGTGAAATTAAAAATGTTTGAACAAGATTTGAAAGAACTGATAGAAAAAGTTAAAAAAGCAAAAGCTGAATTTCAAAATGTCGAATTGAAAAAGTGCAAGGGCGGAGTTACCGAAAAGCTTTTCGATACACTTTCGAGCTTTTCTAATCAGGACGACGGAGGTGTAATAATCTTCGGAATAGATGAAATCAGTAATTACGAAATAACAGGTATTGACGATGTGCAGCTCCTGCAAAAAAAAGTAATGGAGCAATGTCAGCAGATGGAACCTCCCGTCAGGGCTGTTTTTACAGTTACAGAAGCAGACGGACGGAATATCGTTGCCGCTGAGATACCCCCGGTAGATATTACGGAAAGACCGTGCTTTTATAAGGGCAAGGGCAGAATAAAAGGCTCCTATGTCCGTGTGGGCGATGCCGATATTCCTATGAACGAATATGAGGTTTACAGCTACGAGGCTTACAGAAAGAAGTATCAGGACGAAATACGGGAAGTAGAACGTGCTGAGATGAGTTCCCTTGATGAAAATAAGTTAGCGGAATATCTGCTCAAGTTGAAACTGAATAAGCCAAATCTGTCCAGGCTTGAAGATGAAAAAATCATGGAACTGATGAGCATAGAAAAGAACGGTCATCCGACATTGGCTGCCGAACTGCTTTTAGGCTCCTATCCGCAGGCGTATTTTATGCAGCTCGGTATAATTGCTGTATCTGTGCCGGGAACGGAGATCGGCGAAACGGACATTGACGGCTCCCGCTTTATTGACAATCAGCGTATTGAGGGAACTATTCCTGAAATGCTTGATGCTGCACTGGCGTTTGTCCGCAAGAATACACGAACCAAAACGATCATAGATCCCGAAACAGGCAAGCGGCGCGATCGTTCCGATTATCCGCAGAACGCCGTCCGTGAAGCGATACTCAACGCGTTGGTACACAGAGATTACAGCATTCATACAGAAGGAGCACCCATATACCTGAAAATCTTTTCCGACAGATTTGAGCTGTCCAGTCCCGGAGGTCTTTATGGCAGACTGACACTCAATACCCTCGGTCGCATTCAGCCGGATACAAGAAATCCTGTCATTGCTAACGCACTTGAAGTAATGGGCATATCCGAGAACCGCTACTCCGGTATTCCAACCATACGCAGAGAATTAGCCTCAGCCGGTATGCCCGAGCCGGAATTTAAAGATCAGTACGGGGAGTTTACTGTAATTTTCCGACTAACCGATGAATTCTCTGGCGCTGATGACCCCGACAGCCGTGAAGCGCAGATCATAAACTTCTGCAAAACGCCAAGAACAAGAAAAGAATTGGCGCAGTTTTTAGGTCTGTCCTCTGCTACCTATGCGATCAAAACCTATATCCATCCGCTGATAGACAGCGGTGCAATAAAACTACAGATACCCGACAGACCTGCAAGCCCGAATCAGAAGTATTATTCGTAAATCAGAAACAGCCGTCCAGACTAACCACCCGGACGGCTTTCCTCATGCTGTAATATGTAATCTCTCTGCGATCTCCTTTATTGCCATAATAAAACCATGTTCTTGTGTCAATGTTATCTGCGAGGGGTCGCCCTCACGTATCCGCAGAGTGCGTCTGATCTCCTTCGGTATGACGACTCTGCCGAGATCGTCTATCCTGCGTACTATTCCTGTTGCTCTCATGTTTTTATTCTCCTTTGATACAAATTTTTTCAAATTTATTATTTGTATTTTGAAGGAGAATATACCAGCAGATGTAAAAGCCGTGAGGATCATTTCAGACCTGCAAGCCCGAATCAGAAATATTATTCATAAAAAGATGCGTTCCCCGTCCGTTATCGGTCGGGGAATGATTATTGTTTTTGTCTGCAATATTATTCTTCATTCATAAATTGCTAAAATGGATTATCCGAAGCCTTACCTTTCTATGAAATGTTAAATATTGATTCATAGACTCCTTGCATATCTGACAATCCATAATAGGTGTATCCTTTTGATTTAAAAGAAATGGCATTATGCTTGTAAACGAGTCTGCTTAAAACATTAATTATTCCCTGAATCCGTGAAACTCATTATTGATTGTTCTGAAAAACCCAGAGATAATGCGTTGTTTTATGCATTTCAGGTTTTTAAGTTGTTCACCCATAA
>CACWVH010000139.1:0-5387 GCA_902764235.1 uncultured Ruminococcus sp. | reverse complement strand
GACGGCGGCAGGCGTGCTGCGCACGCCTGCCGCCTGGCTGAAATGAAAACCCGGAAGGTTTAAAAAAAGATTTAATTCAATTTCACGGATTCAGGTATTCTTTTGTTGTTATACTGCGTTAAATTTTCGTTGAAAAGAATATCTTCCTCAGTAAATGGATTATAATTGCTGAGCAGAACAAATTCTACCATATCGCTTATTGTATAATCATCAATTTCCGGGATTTTCGGCAGAGGGTATTTTTCTTTTAATTCATCAAAAATAATCTGCGAACGTTTTGGACTATTTTTTGACTTTCTAAGTTTAAACTCGTTTACTAACAATAATCTCTGTTGATAAACATAATTACGCCAATACAATGGGTTTTCATTAAGTTTTTTTAGTATTGTATTATACTCAGCTATTTTTTGTAAGCTATCCCCGTAACCGTTTAATGTTTTTAATTTTTCTACCGATTTTGTGTATACCTTTATAGATTCTCGTATGCTGTCGGCATTGTTATAATCTGTTTCAAGATTACTTATTGTTTCATAAATACTATTCAATACAGGATCGTAAATACTGATAATCATATTTTTGTTTTTTGTAATAATTTCCCGGACGTTATCTTTTGTTTGTTTTGAACCATAATTGATAGCTTTGCTGATGTTCAGATTATGTGAAATGTCTTCTTTTACATCAGCAAGACTTTGCGTATTATTCACCTGATAATCAACCATTGCTTTCAAAAGGTAAGCATCTGCATTTGTAGGCTCAACATCCAAAACCTTTTCACAGTATTCGTTTACTTTCTGCCACTCTCTATCCTCGAGAAAAATGGATGCACGCTGCAAAAGCGAAGCGACATTTGCTCCTCCGGAGGCAGGCTGAACTTGCTGTACGACCTGAGTCACCTGTTGCACAGCCGTATCCTTCGGAAGTATCTTTTTGATACCTCTCAGCAAATCCTGCATAGCGCCGACCTTGCCCATATCCTGAGCTTGAAGGTGCCTGAATTCCTTCGGGATGTCATAAGCGTCTACGTCCTTGTAGCAGGGAATCAGCACCTTTTTCTTGTCCTTGCTCATCATAGCAAGAAAACGGCTCCATTCATTCTTTACCCATACTGCATTGTAATATTCATAATCCGTGCCCACAGCAAGCATTATCCTTGCACTGTTGAGAGCGGCGAATATGTACGGTTCGTATGCCGTGCCCAGCTTATCCTCAAGACTGATACGAGCAAAGAATACACGATATTTTTCCGCTGTCAGCATATCATATATATCCTGCGCTATAACGCTGTCAACAGTTCGGCTGCCGTTGTCGTCCGTTTCCTTGTAGCAGATAAAAATATCGTAGGGTTCCTCCTTGCCGGATATTTCAAGAATGCCTTTCTGTATGCCATCAATGGTCTTTGCTTCCTCACGATATACCTTTCGTGCGATCGGATCAGCATTTTCCATTGTCTGCTCAAAGTCAGAATCGTCCATAATGCTCTCGAAGGACGAACGATGACAGGTGGGGATTTTTTTACCTGTCGCAGGGTCGTCAACATATTCGATACCGAATTTGCACAGTACAAGTCCCCAGTATGCCTCTGCTTCTTCCGGGAAATCACTGACGATATTTTCATATACACCTGCCGCCTTGTCAAATTCGCAGGCAGCACGAAGCCGGTTTGCACGGGTGAAAAGAGTGATCTTCTTTTCGTCATCTACTGACGGGATGGTCTGCATCGTTCCGCAGTATTCACATTCGCACACGGTAATCCCCTCGGTAACATCAAGAGCACCGCCGCACATTTTACATTTCAGGACTGCCATTTTGTTTTCCTCCTGTTATTTTGAATTCTTATTCAGCTTGCAGAGCCTGTTCCTCTCTGCAAGAATTCCGCTTGTCTTTTTGCAGATGGTCAGGGCGGATTTTTCATCACCATCAACGATAGCCTTTTGAAGCTCCTCGATATTGAAATTCAGCTCGTCCTCGATCTGCTCTGTGGCACTGTTACTGACAGGATCACTGTATTTAATGCTGTCAGCAAGCTTCTCAAGCCCGGTTTTCAGCTCGCCGCTGACATCCGACTGAGAGATAAGTACATTCATTTTTGACTGGAGACTGCGCATCCTGCTGACATCCCTGACCATTTTTTCGTCCTGCTTTTCGATCTCTTCACGGACTATATCCGTTGAGATAAGTCCCACAGCAGCTGCCGCTGCCATAAGAATAAATACTACCACCGGCACCCACACCGGAATATATTCGCCAAGCGCCATTGCTGCAATGCTGAGCAAAACCTGACACACACCGTAAATTACACCGATGCGTGCAACTGGAAAGCCGTAGAATCTGCTTCGGATATCGTCTTTTCCTGCGAAAGCAATATTCATAAAAAGTATCTGTGCCGCTATTGAAAGCATCCCGAAAGCATATGACACCCAGAAAACAGCGTTTTTCGGTAAAGGAACAGTAAACGCTATCACATTGAATGCAACTGCCAATATTGCCGCAAGAGAGATTACCCTTATCTTGTTTTTACTCATTGTCATTCGCTCCTTTTCTTTCCGCAGTTATTACAGAACATTCCGATTATGCCTTTGTTGCCGCAGTCACAATCCCATGCTTCAGGTTTCTCCGGCTTCTTTGCACCGCAGATGTTGCAGAAGTTGCCGGTTATATTCTTGTTACCGCAGGCGCAGTCCCATGTTTTAGCTTCCTCGGGGCGCTTGCTGCCGCACATATTGCAGAAATTGCCGACAATACCCTTGTTGCCGCACCGGCAGTCCCATGTATCAGCTTTCTTTTCCGGTCCGGGCTTGCCGCAGAGATTACAAAATTTTCCGATAATGCCCTTGTTGCCGCAGGCGCAGTCCCATGTGTCAGCGGTTTGCGGCTCAGGCTTTTTCGCGCCGCAGTCGGAACAGAATCTGCTCGTTATATTTTTGCAGCCGCAGGCAGGACAATCCCAGCCTGCCGGAGAACCCGGTGCAGCCTCGCCTTTATTCTCTGCGGCGTTCTGACCGGTCGTCATACCAGTGAACATCGTACCGATCTGCGGAGTAACAGCCTGTGCCGCTGCCATGCCGATACCAAGTCCCATGATATCACCGACAACGCTGCTGCCGCCTGAACCGCCGCCCATATTGGCGCCCATATTACCGATACCCTCGGCATACGCCTTCTGCACATCCGCCTGGATAACATCCTTTTCGCTGTAGCCCTTAGCCTTCATTATTTCCGCTTCGGTAAGCCCCTGCAGGCGCTGAGCTTGTGCCTCTGCCTGCGCTTCGATCACTCTGCGCTCAGCCTGACGGCGTGCGATCTCTGTTTCGGTAGTCTGCTGTTCAAGCACTGCTTCTCTGTGTGCCGCTTCTATCTCAGCCTTGCTTCTCTCCTGAGCGGTGCGGTACTGCGCAGTGGTCTGCGCTTCTACAGTCTTGATGGTTGCATCCGCCTGCAATACCTTTGTTTGCAGCACAATGGTATGCAGCTCACGGATGCGCTTGAAATTCGGGTCGTTCTCGGGCAGAACCACATTAGTTACATAAAACTGAGGTATTGTAAGACCGTATTCTTCAAAGCCTGCCTTTATCTTGCCGCAAAGCGATTCAGAGATAAGATCGAGTTTTTCATCTATTTCCAGAATATCTATTTCATTCTGCTTTATAACCGCCGGTAGGTTAGTCTTGACAGCGTTTGCGATCATCGGGCGGAAGGAGGCCTGTAGTGACTTGGTAAAGCCTGTACCATCGCCCCATGCTATTCCATTCATAGTACCCACAAGCTTTATCAGCAGCTTGCGGCCGTTGTCAACGGCAATATTCATCTCACCGGACGCCCCCAGCTCCAGCGGTGTACCGGTCAGCGGGTCAATGAAGCGCACCTTGTCCGGAGTGCCCCATTTGATTGCCATCTGAACGGTCTTGTTTATGAAATATACCTCAGAATGGAAGGTTCCGTTATTGTCAGTGGGCAGCTTGTAGAGCTTTTCAAGTACAGGCAGCTGTTGGGTCTCGAGGGTATATCGCCCGGGACCGAAGGTATCAAGTGCCTGACCGTCACGGAAGAACACAGCCTCCTGACTTTCGTGGACAATAAGCTGAGAGCCTAAGTTAAAATCCTCGATCGGGTGTTTCCATATAAGCGTATCGTTGTCGCCCTCGTATTTGATTATGCTTGCAAGTCCGTCATTTTTGATGCGTTCCTGTGCAAGCTGCCTTTGTACATCGTTCACACATTCGCAGACGGGGCAGGTATATGTATTTGCATTTTTTGCAGCAATAAGCTTTATGCCGCACTGAGCGCAGGAAAACTCCTCCACCTTTGTTCTGTCAGACATTTCATTAATTTTCTCATGGCAAACGGGGCAGCGTGCTGTATCTCCCTTTGACTGGTCAAACACCACATTATTTCCGCAGTGGGCACATTTTCTGCTCGTCAGCTTATTTGTCTTTACATCAAAGGTGTAACGGCAGCTGCAGGTTATTTTCTTTGTGCCGAAAAGCCCCGTCCCAAACAGCCCTGAGCTTGCCTCTGCATATTTACCGCAATTCGGACATTCGATTACAAATTCACTCATTTTATTTTCCTCCAATCATTCAATTTCCAAATTATTAAGTGCAAATTCCATGCACATCAGCATTAGTTCGTTCCTCGTTCTGCCCGTCGATTCAGCTACCTTGTCAAGGTCGGCTATCATATCCTTCGGCATACGGACAGAGATCACTGTTGTTTCGCTTTTGTATTTTTTCTGCGGTATTATCAGTTTGGGTATTTCTTTTTCGGGCATTTGTATCACCTTCTTATTGTTGATGTGTTGACATCAGACATATAATGTACTATAATTGTATAGAAAGGAGCTGGTACTATGGCAACAGTAAATATCAGAGTAGACGATGATATCAAGGCTCAGGCTCAGGAGCTTTTTGCTTCTCTCGGGATGGATATGAGCACGGCTATGAACATCTTTCTCCGTCAGGCTATCTCATTCGGTGGTATTCCGTTCACTATCCGTCAGCCGAGATTCAGTGAGGAAACTGAGAGAGCTATTATCGAAGCTCACAATGGCATCGGTCTGAGCAAGGCTTACGACAGCGTTGCTTCACTCAGGGAGGCTCTCGATGCTGAAGATTAAAGTACACAACAAATTCAAAAAAGACCTTAAGCTAATGAAAAAGCGCGGTTATGACGAAGAAAAGCTATGGGCTGTCGTTGATAAGCTCGCCGCGGGCGTACCCTTGCCGCCAAAGAATCGTGACCACGCCCTGACAGGCAATTATCTCGGCTCGCGCGAATGCCATATCGAACCTGACTGGCTTCTGGTCTATGAGATCCAGAACGATGAATTGGTTCTCGTCCTCATCCGCACCGGCACTCATTCCGACCTTGATTTCTGATCATCCCCCTCG
>CACWVH010000138.1:5405-5721 GCA_902764235.1 uncultured Ruminococcus sp. | reverse complement strand
CAGCCTGATAAAGTTTTTCCCGGGCACCGCCATGCCTTTTCAGCCTGAACTGCTGACGTCATTTCTGCTTTAAAACTCCCAGAACTATTTTACACTAACAACGGAACTGCTCACTTCGTTCGCTCAATGAACAATTGAATCTGGAAAGTGGAATTTGGAGTTAGGAATTAGGAATTTTGTATTTGCTGCTTCAGCATTGAACCAAAAGTAAATAGCGGAACGCAAATTTTAAAATCACCGAAACTAAGCCGCCCACGCTCACACGAAACCTGCCGCCGCTTTGAAAGTAAGCGAGCACGCCGCAGGCAGCGCAGCG
>CACWVH010000138.1:0-5388 GCA_902764235.1 uncultured Ruminococcus sp. | reverse complement strand
GAAGATTTCAAAAGAGGAGAACCTTAAGGGGAGGGGCGTAAGCCCCTTCTCTTATGGGTCTTCTCTTTTGCCGCGTCCGCATCCTGCGGACGCCCCCCCATCGACAGCAGCAGCACGTAAGAATCAGGAACAGCGCAATAAAGCCGCCACGTTCAGGTGAATTCGCTCTGAAACCTCTCTGTCTCTCAGTTGCTGTATGACTGAAATCCACCTCCTTTTGAAAGGCGAGGCAAGAGCCGGTTTACCCGGTAGAAACAGCATAATCGGCGTAAGCGATCCAATGGCAAAAGTAATGCAAATCAGATCAAAGGTCAGAAGGCAAGAGCTGTTTTTTTGCTCTGTGTAAAGTACGCCTGTGTTTCGCCGTATTCGCCGAAGGCTATGGTATAATCCCTGAAATTTTCAGGAACGATAAAGGCAGTGCTGCCCTTTCCGGTGCCCTCGAAATAATATTTTCCGTCTGTCATGCAGACAGTTGTAACGGCATATTTTTTTCCCTTGTATTCCACGGTTTTTCCGTCTGTTCCTGTGACAAAGGCTACTACCGCTGTATCAGCTCCGCCCTTGCCGGCAGGAAAACCGTCAAGGCTTATCTCATAATCCGCTATGACCCACTCACAGCCCTTTTCCGGCTTTTTGAATGTATAGGTCTTGTCAGAGCTGCAAAAATCTCTGACTCTTTTTTCCGCTTCGCTCCCGGCAGTCACCCTGACGACTCTCAGGGGAACATTGAAATACTTTTGTTGGTCAGGAGAAAACTTTGCGGCGCTGCCCCATTCATCCATCCCAAGGGGGGATACGAGAGAGGAAGATACAGCTCTGACCTCGTCAGGAGTTTCTGTCTGCTGTGAGCTTTCCTCTTTTGTTGACACTGAGCGTGAGGTTTTTTCAGAGCTTTCCGGTTCCTCATCCTTGCAGCCGCATAGTGCGCATATCATCAAAGCCGCTGTCAGAAGGCATATTGTTTTTTTCATCATTATCACTCCTCCGGGCAGTGTTCTGAAAGAGGGGACGCCCCGTGAAAGATGGCGTCCCCTTTATCAATACTGCCTGTTTGCAGCAATTATTTATCTCTGCCGCAGCACTTCTTGTATTTCTTGCCGCTTCCGCACGGACACGGATCATTTCTTCCGATCTTCTTGACTCCTCTTACTGTCCTGTTGATCGAACCGGATGTGGAATCCATGTTTGTTGATGTGGGCTTTGCGACCTGCTCTCTTTCCATGAATTTGCCTGCTGCCTTCCTGATATCGTCCTCGGAATAATCCTTTTCTGCCTCTGCTTCAGGCTCCTTCTCAGGCTCGATTACATTCTGTGTCACTGTTATATTGACCTTCGGCTTATCGCTGTCCTCAGCTGACGGCTCCTGAGCGTTGAGCGCTGCGATAGCCGCTGCTCTTGCTCTGCCGATAGCGCCTCTCTGTACTGCCATCTGGCGCATTTTTTCCTGCTCTGCAAGTCTTTCTGCAACCTTCTTCGGCACAACAAGAAGCATCTTGACTGTATCCTCACGGATCTCACGGATCATCTCGTCAAACATATCGAAGCCCTCGATCCTGTATTCAACAACAGGATCATGCTGACCGTAGGAACGCAGACGGATACCTCTTTTAAGCTCGTCCATTGCATCGATATGATCCATCCAGTAGCGGTCAACGTTCTTGAGAAGATATACTCTCTCAAGCTCACGCATAGTCTCCTCCGGAACAAGGGATTCGTTATGCTCGTACAGCTCTGTTCCCATCTTTGTAAGCTCTGTTACAAGATATTCCTTTTCAAGTCTTTCCAGCTCTTCCTTGTCATAGACAAGTGTTTCCTCGTCGTCCTCTTCTATGAGCCAGCCCTTGAGCGCATCTCTCAGACCCTCAAGGTTCCAGTTATCCTTGTCCTCATGGGGCAGGTATTCTGCCACCTTGGATTCCATTGCCTCGCCTATCATATTCATGATAGTATCTCTGAGGTTTTCTCCGTCAAGCACCTGATCTCTCTGACCGTAGATGATCTCACGCTGACGGTTCATTACATCGTCAAATTCAAGCACGCTCTTACGTATGCTGAAGTTCCTGCCCTCGACCTTGGACTGAGCGCTTTCGATAACGCTTGTCAGAAGCTTGCTCTCCAGCGGCTCATCATCCTCGCCGGGCATCTTGTCCATGATATTCTTTATCCTGTCGCCTGCAAAGAGTCTGAGGATATCATCCTCTGCGGAAAGATAGAAACGGCTTGCGCCCGGGTCGCCCTGACGGCCTGCACGGCCTCTGAGCTGGTTGTCGATACGTCTTGACTCATGTCTTGTTGTACCCATGATGAAAAGACCGCCTGCCTGTCTTACCTTTTCTGCCTCGTCCTCTATTTCAGCCCTGTATTTTTCGATAAGCTCCTGATACTTGGCTCTTGCGTCAAGTATCTCCTGATCGTCTGTTTCAGCGTAGCCGGTAGCCTCGACTATCATTTCCTCGCTGAAATTGAGCTTTCTCATTTCGTCCTTTGCAAGGAATTCCTCGTTACCGCCGAGCTTGATATCCGTACCACGTCCTGCCATATTTGTAGCAATGGTAACTGCGCCCAGCTTACCTGCCTGTGCAACGATCTCTGCTTCCTTTTCGTGGAACTTAGCGTTCAGCACGTTATGCTTGATACCCTTTCTCTTGAGAAGTGCGCTCAGCTCCTCTGACTTATCAATGGAGATCGTACCTACAAGCACCGGCTGACCGTTATTATGTGCTTCTTCTATATCTGAGATAAGGCAGTCATACTTGCCCTTTTCTGTTCTGAAAATAACATCGGGAAGGTCGATTCTCTGTATCGGCTTGTTAGTCGGTATCTCGATAACATCAAGACGGTATATCTCGGAAAACTCTGTTTCCTCTGTCATTGCTGTACCTGTCATACCGGAAAGCTTTTTATAAAGGCGGAAGAAATTCTGGAAGGTGATAGTTGCAAGCGTCTTGCTTTCTCTTTCTACCTTAACGCCCTCCTTAGCCTCGATTGCCTGATGCAGACCCTCGTTATAGCGTCTGCCGTACATCAGACGGCCTGTGAATTCGTCAACGATAATGACCTCGCCCTTTTCGTTTACGACATATTCAGTGTCACGCTTCATTACGCCGTGAGCCTTGATAGCCTGATTGACATGGTGCTGGATCGTGATATTATCCGGGTCGGTCAGGTTATCAATTCCGAAGAATTTCTCTGCCTTCTTTACGCCCACAGGGGTAAGGGTTGCTGTCTTTGCCTTTTCGTCAACGATATAGTCGATACCTGCTTCGATATATTCCTGATCGTTGTCTTCCTTTGCGTCTGTTTCTGCGATCCTCTTGCATTTCATGGTCTTTGCAAGCTCGTCAGCTCTCTGATAGAGGTCGGTGGACTTATCGCCCTGACCTGAAATGATAAGCGGTGTTCTCGCTTCATCAATAAGGATGGAGTCAACCTCATCGACGATTGCAAAGGTATGGCCTCTCTGAACCTTATTTTCCTTATATACTACCATGTTGTCACGCAGGTAGTCAAAGCCAAGCTCGTTATTTGTTGCGTATGTAATATCTGAGTTATAGGCGATCTTTCTTTCCTCGTTTGTGCTGTCATGCTGGAGTATGCCGACTGTCAGACCGAGGAAGCGGTACAGCTTGCCCATCCATTCAGCGTCACGCTTTGCAAGATATTCGTTTACGGTAACGACATGAACGCCGTCGCCTGCAAGTGCGTTAAGATATGCCGGAAGTGTAGCCACGAGGGTTTTACCTTCACCTGTTTTCATTTCACTGATACGTCCTCTGTGAAGGATGATACCGCCTATGACCTGCACACGGAAATGCTTCATTCCCAGCACACGCCATGATGCCTCACGGCAGACTGCAAATGCCTCTGGAAGAATCTCGTCAAAGATCTGATCCTTTTTCTTCTCTGTCATGTCATCTGCCTTGAACATTTCCTGAAAGCGCCTTGTTTCCGCTCTCAGCTCGTCATCCGTGAATTTCTGATATTTTTCCTCAAGCGCAAAGACCTTATCCACCATCGGCTTGATCCTTTTAAGCTCTCTGCGGCTGTTGCTTCCGTTAAACCATGCTTTTATTCCCATTGGTATTATTCACCTCATACTAATTTATTGCCAAGGGGGCGCTGCCCCCCTGGACCCCCTGCCAGCCTTTGAAAAGGCTGGACCTAAACTTATATTTTTAATACTGCATAAAGCAGCGGCAGCTTTTTCCGGGTGCGCCGGCTCGGCGCCCTTTGAAAAGGCTGGACCTGAACTTATATTTTTAATACTGCATAAAGCAGCGGCAGGTTTTCTGCCGTGCTCAGTTAGTGTAAACTATATCTCCGTCCTCGGTGACGGATACATTGTTTTCAACCTCTTCCTCGTCCTCATCGTCGCCGAGACTTACGATAACGTCCGGGTCGGATTCATCCGTATACATTTCTCCGGCAGGAAGAATGTTTATTTCAGGCATTTTACTGACTTCTTTTTTCTGATAGCTTATTATAGTAAGAACATAGGCTGCCTTATCCGGTGCCCTCGGCTGTTCTTTATATATATCAAGGATCGGTCCCTTTGCTTCAATATGGGTATCTCCGATCTCAAGCCCCTTGTCCTTATCATACGACTGCACAACAACAATGACATTCATCGTATCAAAAAATGAATCGTCAAAGGTCTTTGTGCTCTCGGAAAACGTGCTTCCGCTGTCGGTCTTTTCAAGGGCATATTTGTCTTTATTATTCTTTACAAAATCATCAAGCTCCTTCTTTGTGGTGAAAAAGAAGCTTTTAAGTTCCTCCCCTGTCTTTGCAAGCTCTGCATCGGATATATCCACCGTTTTCTGTATTGTGCTTACATATTTGGTCGGAGTCTCAAGCACCTCGCCGTCCTCATTATACACAACGCCGCTGTCATCCTGAGAGGTCTGCCCGGTCTCGGTGCTTTCCGCAACGGATGTATCTGCTGCGGAAGTCTCCGTGCTGCTTTTTTCTGACGCAGAGCTTTCCTCGGCTTTGCTGCTGCCGTCTGCGGACGCTGAAGCCTGTGAGCTATCCTGCGTGCTGTCAGCGGATGAAGCTTCTGTCTTTGACGCAGCGCTGCTTTTTTCATTTTCAGAGCTGCCGGATGCGCTGCTTTCTGCTCCCTTTGCATCAGAGCTTTCCGTATTTCCGGAAACAGCAGACGTACTCTTTGACTGCTCCGCACCTGTGCCGCCGCAGCCGCATAGGATCATAGCTATGACTGAGCTTATGATTATTATTGCAATTTGCTTTTTCATTTCTGTACCCTCCTTTTATAAAACGATTTTAGCTGATTGTAAAAGTCCAAAAATCTTCTGTTTATGCGGATAATCAGTATTGTAATTTACAATTTTTCTCCACTGCCATCCGTCATTTTCTCCGCCG
>CACWVH010000137.1 GCA_902764235.1 uncultured Ruminococcus sp. | reverse complement strand
ACCCATTTGATGAAAAGCATAACGCTTATCAGAGTTTTTACAATCTCCACGATATTTTCTTTCTGTAAGTGTGCCTCTTACAGAGCCGAATTTTGCCGCCCCCTGTTCATCAAAGCCAACGAAAACACAATTACCTCTTGTGTCCTGATAAAGATGTTTTGATTTCATAAAATCAGAAATGACATCAGGTGATATACCTCTTGTTTGCGAAAGATAGGCATAAACTCTGTTGTACTTTCCTTCTGCTTTTTCGGGCAATTCAAGCTGTCCTGCTTCTGATTTATACTTTGGTGCAGGAGTATATGCAACGGCAGCACTTTCACCGATGATCGTTTCTATTGCATCAGGGAACGACTTACCCTCAACCTTGCGTAAAAAGTCAATCGTGTCACCGCCTGAAATATTCTGACTGTTCCATACAAAACCTTTGCGATCAGCATATACAACAAGACTGCTGTGCTGTTTGCATTGATAATACTTGCCTGCTCTCTTAAATTCCAAACCCATATAGGCACTCAAAAATGCTATCAAATCAGCATTTTTTGCTTTATCAAGCTGTTCCTGAGAGAATTTTCTATATTCCATTACAATCGTCCTTTACATTAAAAAAGCAGTCAGCGTAATGCCAACTGCTTTGAGTGTTATTTCTTTTTTGCAGGAAACTCAAATTTGATTTTCTTCGCTGTCTTATCGACAACAAGATAAGCATCAAATTCTCCCTTGCCGTCCTTTCTCTTAAAGCCTTTAATAAGAGCAGTTTTTCCTTTTTCAATCAGTCTTATAGCTTGTGCATCGGAAATAGCTTTTCCGCAATATTCTTTACCGACAGAGAAGGGACAACCTGTGTCCCTTTTTGCCGAGCAGAAGTAGCCATACTTTTTTATTACCCTTGCACCGCAGAACGGACAGGAGAGAGTATCTTCATCAGATACATACTTTTCCGTATCAGAAGAAGAAACGACAGCAGAATACCATTCACGGACTGTCTGCTCCATAGACGAAACAAAAGCCTGATAATCTTCTTTTCCGTCAGCTATATCGTGCAAACGCTTTTCCCATTGACCTGTCATTTCAGGACTTTTCAATTCTTCAATGGGTAAATGCTCAATCAGGAATATGCCTTTTGCTGTTGGTATAATTGACTTTCCGTTTTTGGCTAAATAGCTGTTATGAAAAAGTGCATTGATAATTCCTGCCCTTGTTGCCGGAGTTCCAAGTCCTTTGTTTTCGGCTTTCATCAAGGCTCTTGCTTCTTCGTCCTCAAGGTGCTTGCCTGCCGTTTCCATTGCTGTAATCAGATCAGGCTCTGTGTAGGGCTTTGGCGGCTCTGTAAAGCCTTGTTTCAGCTCATATTTACCTTGATAGCTTTCACCCTCTGAAACAGGCGGCAAAGTTGCTCTCTTATCAGGGAGTGCGTCAACGGCATACCAACCGTTACTTGTTATGACACTTCCTGTTGCCTTGAAAGTGTTGCCATTGACATCGAGTGAAACCGTTGTGTCCTCAATCTCTGCTTTCGGATAGACGATACGGATAAGCGATTTGACAATCAGATCGTAGAGCTGTCTTTCGTCCTCTGACGGTATTTCGGACAGGCTTTTTGGAACATTCATAGTCGGAATGATAGCAGGATGACTGTCAACCTTGCTGTCGTCAAAATGCCGTTTTGAGTATGCCTGCCATTCGTTTTCAGGGAGAGCATACTGACTGTATTCCGGCAGAAGAAAGAGCTTGCGGAGTGTCGCCGTAACTTCCGACTGCATAGCAACGGTCAGATGTTCCGATGATGTTCGGGGATAACTCATAAACTTATGTTCATACAAATCTTGCATAACCTTTGCTGTTTTATCCAAGTCCCAACCGAACATTTTTCCTGCTGTTGCCTGCAACTGTGTTGCGTTGAATAATAACGGCTGTCCGACTGTTCGTTTTTTGACGGTTTTTGCCGTTACAGTACCGTTACCGACACATTTTGACAATAACGATTTTGCCTGTTGTTCGTTATCGAATATTCCTTTTTCGTGTTCTGCCGTGAAACTTTCGTTATCAGTCTGAAAATCAGCGAGTAATCTCCAGAACGGTGTTCGGATATGTCCGTTTATCTTCTTATCACGCTCAACCACCATTGCCAAAACAGGTGTCTGCACTCTGCCAATACGAAACATATTTTTCGGATCAGCAGAGTATTTTCCTGTTGCCGCAATCGTCAGATTGATACCGCACAGCCAATCAGCTATGCTTCTTGCTCGTCCTGCCTGCTGTATGCTGATAACATCACTGCTGTCTTTCAGGTGTGCAAAGGCATATTGTATCTTCTGAGGTGTCAAGTCCTCTATCCAAACTCTTTGCCACTTCTTCGTGCAGTGCATAGCTTCATATATGTAAGCGAAAATCAGCTCACCCTCACGGTCAGGATCAGTAGCATTGATTATCAAATCAGCCTTGTCGAAAAAGTCTTTGACATACTCAAAGCAAGTCTTTGTTTTATCTTTTACAACGACCTGATAACTGTCAGGAATACAAGGATAAATGCTCAAATCCCAATTCTTATACTGCTCTCCGTATGCTGTTCTATCAGCTAAACCGCATAAATGCCCGACACCGTGACACAGTACAGCTTTTTCTCCGTTAAAAGTAAATTCATAGTGTCCTATCGTCGGCTCTTTTTTATTTGCAATTCTGTTGCCGGCTTTGAGTGCAACAGCAATCGCCTTTGCCAAACTTGCTTTCTCAGCGTATATGACTATCAAATAAATGACCTCCTATCCGGGACTTGAAGTCCCACATTATGAAAAATGATATAGATTTTGTAAAAGATAAGTGCTAAAATGTAAATATAGTTTATTACAAAGGGTGATACTTCTGTGATTTCTCCCAATCATAAGTGGTGCTTGATGTTTTCAAATGATGAAATACGAACTTATTTTATCGATGAATTAGAAAAAGCGAGAATAACCTGTAGTTGTATTGTCGGAGAAACATATGTTGATAAGTATGTTTCAGAAGATTACGACTATATTACCTTTGACGGTAAAAAACAAGATTTTTTCATAAGTTTCTATCAATGTGAGGTAGCAATATTTTTTGATCAAGAAAAAATAATGTTTATTGATGACAATGAAAAAAGGTTTTATACCATTGAAGATACATACGAGAATATAGTATTTGAAGGAAGTTTAATCAACTTATCCCATCAAGAAATATTGAAAAAATTGGCATTAATAGTTAAGATACTTTATGGAAAAAAGAGATTAAAGTTCTAAAGACTCTATCATCAAATCAAGATTTATTGTATCCTCGCTATGATTACAAGTTATCAATCAAAAATCCTGTTGTGAGAAGTGGTATTTATAAGTTTGATAATATAGTCTTTGAAATCAATTCTTGAAAAGTATTTTACAAGATGGATGTTTTCCTTTTTGCTCTCAAATCCAAAACACTTCCTTTATCAGCTTTATCACTCTGTTCTCTTTGCGTTTTTTTCTGATAACAGGCTCATCGTCTTTGGCTTCTTCGCCGTCCCTGAAAGCAAGCTCTTTTTTCAAATGCCTGATATAAAGCGTTTGAATAATGTCAATGACAATGAATATCAGCAAAAACCAAATCATACGCTCACCTCCCGAATAGCTTCATTTTCTTTTTGGTATCTACTTCGGTATATAAATTCAGAATATCGTGATATACCTTTTTGTTCCACTCACACGGATTTGTATAATTTGAGCTTGTACAAAGTCGAAAAGCCTTGCAGTGACCTTGTACCATAGCACCGTTATAGCTTTTGAAATTTTCCTGAGATATTGGATAAAAGCAGTAGTTGATCTCTTTAATATACGACAAGGGCAGATTTAGATATTGTTCAAGCTCTTTGATATTACATTCTGTTGCAGAACACAAAACGATCTTTATGTCGGACCTTTCAAAAAGCTCATCAGATATATCAAAAACAACAATGATATTGAATTTAGCTTTTGAAGCAGTATTGTCGAACAGATCAAGAGGATAGACAGGCAGATCATTTACAACACAGCCGTGTCTTGCGGCTTCTTTCGTTATTCCCTGATAGTCCATATAGGGATAATACAGGCTGTCCGGCAGAAAGAGAGAAACACTTTGCTTTGCCTTTGCAAGCATTACAGCTATTTCAAGAGCAGTTGTATCAATGCCTATTGATTGATAAAGGGAAGAAACAGCTACAACAAAATGCTCACCGTTTCGTCGTTCCTGCAATTCATCAAGCTGTGCTGTGTTTTCGTCCGAATAAACCGCATCAGCCGCCTTTTTGCTGAATTTTACCTTTGTGTTATCGACCACTTTGGCAAGTTCTGTTTGAAGTGTATCGCTGACCTCAAAGTATTTGTTGTTTTCGGCTCTCTTTTGAAGCAGTGTCTTGAAGTCCTCTAAATCCATCGGTGTTTTCAATAAGTCATAAAAGTCTTTCTTGAAGCCTTGTCCGTAAGGCTCCGATATAGAAATATCAAAAACACCGTTTTCGATTAGCTCTGTTGTTGTTTGTAAAAACTCCTGCTCATCCTCTATCCTTCCGTATATGTAAACAAAACGAATATCATTAAAATCCTCTCGAACCTTCTGTATCTCCTTAATCAGATCAGTCCCGCGATTACGAAAGCCGCGAAAAATGATAACGATATTCGGCAGCAAGTCCGATACTCTCCTTGCAAAATCACCACGCAATTCGTTTTCGTAACTCAGCACACCATAGTTGTTTTCCTCAAACTCTAATTTTTTGCTGATGAACTTCTGAATGTTCTTATCGCATAATATTATCAAATTCACTGTTTATCCCTCATTTCGTTTAAGAGAGCTTTGAGTTGATTTATTGTTTCTTCTTTAAATGCTTCATAGAGAATAGATGACCAGACAAAGATATAATCCTTGCCGTCAGACCGACAGAGAATAACAAGCCTGCTTCTGTACTCCTGTGCTTCTGCAAGTCCTGTTGCCCGTCTGAAAATAGTCGGCTCTGCAATCGACCAATACTTTTCAAGTGTTAACTCATCAAGTACCGAACCGCCTGTCACCTTGCTGAATTGGTATCTGTTGTCGGAGTAATAACATAAATAAACCGTAAAATCCGACAAGTTCAGTTTTTTCGATTGTTCCGCTATTTCCTTTAAGGTTTCTTTGAAAGTTCGGTTGACCTTTGGTTTTGCTGTGCTGACCGTTTCAGGCTGATAGATCGGGACAGGCACTTTCGGCTTTTCTTCCTCTGTAACTGTTTCCGTTTGTCCGAGCAGTTTTATCTTTACTTTCCTTTTTCCGAATGATATTCCCATTTCTCACCTCGTCAGGATAACAAAGGACTTGCCACCCTCTGTTATCCTGTTTTCATACACTAATTTTCGCCAAACTTTGTCGTACAAATCTTATACATCAGGCTGTCAGTCGGTATCGGCTTTTCAAACGGAA
>CACWVH010000136.1:5488-5850 GCA_902764235.1 uncultured Ruminococcus sp. | reverse complement strand
TATGGGTGAACAGCTTAAAAACCTGAAATGCATAAAACAACGCATTATCTCAGGTTTTTTCAGAACAATCAATAATGAGTTTCACGGATTCAGGTATTAACTAAACGTTCGTTTGAATTATTTCCGGGAGTTTTAAGGAAACTAAAATCAGCCAACATAAAAGTTTTGGACAGAGGAAAGCCTGAACTGCGACTTCGACAATATTGGTTTGTGGGCAAGAGCGCAGCGAACCCCGCAAAATTGACCTGAGGTAAAATTAAAGTTGGCAATGGGTTTTGAATTCAGACTCAAAAGGTCTGGCAGTGCCCGGGAAAAATTTTCAGACTGACTAAGATGTGAATCAAGGATCCAGCGTCACGCTG
>CACWVH010000136.1:0-5443 GCA_902764235.1 uncultured Ruminococcus sp. | reverse complement strand
GAAATCAGAGCCGCGGGAATAAAAGCGGAAGTCCTGAACCCAGAGCGCAGCGTAAGCGGAGCGATAGCGCGTCGCGACTCCGGCGGCACGCCGGCGCCGGGCTGGTGCTTGACATTTTGAGGGAAAAGGGGTATTTTATAATAGTAAAGTATTTTATAAAGCAAGGAGAAATAAAAATGCTGACTTTAGATAAGATCTATCACGCTTCTTATGTTCTCAAGGAGGTTATCCGCCCGACAGATATGATAAAGGCTACTAACCTTTCTGATGAATGTGAGCTTTATCTCAAAACCGAAAACCTTCAGGTGACCGGTGCATTCAAGGCGAGAGGAGCGTATTATAAAATTTCACAGCTGACACCTGAGGAAAGGGCAAAGGGTGTTATCGCTTGTTCTGCCGGCAACCATGCACAGGGTGTTGCTCTGGCGGCTCAGAGATATAGCATAAAATCAGTTATCTGTATGCCGAACTCCGCTCCTATCTCAAAGGTAGAGGCTACAAAAAGCTATGGCGCAGAGGCTGTTCTTGTTGAGGGTACTTATGACGATGCTCACGACAGGGCTGTTGAGCTTCAGAAGGAAACAGGTGCGACATTTATCCACCCGTTCGATGATGAAATGGTCATCGCAGGTCAGGGAACGATCGGTCTTGAAATTCTTGACCAGCTTCCCGATCTTGATGCGGTTATCGTACCTATCGGCGGCGGCGGACTGATAAGCGGTGTTGCATACGCTATCAAATCCCTCAACCCTGATGTAAAGGTATACGGCGTTCAGAGTGCAGGCGCACCGTCTATGTATCTTTCAATGGCTCATAATAGTATAGAAACTCTCCCGGCTGTCAATACCTTTGCCGATGGTATTGCTGTAAAGACTCCGGGTGATCTTACCTTTGAGCTTTGCGGCAAATATGTTGATGAAATAATAACGGTTACTGATGATGAAACTGCTACCGCTATTCTTTCACTTATTGAAAAGCAGAAGCTTATCTCTGAGGGTGCAGGCGCAGTTTCTGTTGCTGCTGCACTGTTTAACAAGCTGCCGATAAAGGGCAAAAAGGTTTGCTGCCTTGTTTCAGGCGGTAATATCGACGTTACGATCCTCTCACGAGTAATAGACAGGGGTCTCCAGAAAACAGGCAGACTTGCAGAGTTCACCATTGCTCTTACTGATAAGCCCGGCGAGCTTACAACTGTATCAAGGATTATTTCAAAGCTCGGCGCAAATGTTGTATCGGTAAGCCATGACAGAGCTGATCTTAATACAGATATCAATTCCTGCTATCTGCGTCTCTCACTTGAAACCAGAAACCATGAGCATATCCAGAAAATCAAGGATGAGCTGAGTAAAAAGGGGTACAGGGTAGTTCAGTGATAAGTTACGCAGAATAAGACATTGTCCGGATATAACCATTTTCTAAGGAGCAGAAAACAGGCGGAGGTGTACAATGAAAAGACGAGCAGCAGACCGTATACTGATAATGATATTGATAGTCACGGCTGTATTTGCGTCTTTTCCCGGATGCACAGCGAGAAAAACGATCATTGAAAAACAGGAGAAATTATCCTCCGAGCCTGAGACTGTACCTTATATTGAGTGGGATGAACAGAATGAACAGGCTTCACAAAAGGAGCTGGAGAATTATCTGATAAAGCTTACGCCGTCAGTAGATATCAAAAAAAGCAGTGAGCTGAAGTGGAGGGATATCTGCACGGACTGCTTCTGGGTGAACAATTTTTCTGTTATGACCTATGAAGACACTGATTATAAGACTTATAATTTTTTTTATGCCGATGATGCGGATGAAAATGAAAAAATGAAGACGCAGATAGAAAATGCAGCTGATGAGATCATTTCAGCTGTAAAGGCAATGAATAACGGCAGCGAATGGGAGGATATCCTTGCCGTGCATGACGAGCTTATCAGACGGACAGAGTTCGTGACAGAGGAAAAAGACGGAGATCATTCTCACGATACGTATGGCGCACTTGTAAAGCGAAGGGCGGTCTGTCAGGGCTATACCTATGCATTTTCATATATACTGCGCAAGCTGGGGCACATATGTACGGAAATATATTCCGATGAACATATCTGGACAAAAATAGAAAGTCTCAGCTCCGGAGAAAAATATATAGACCTTACCTGGGACGATTATAATGTATCTGATACCCGTGGAAAAGAATATATACACCATGAATATTTCTGCCTGACAAAGGATGAGATGGAGCGGTTTGACGATCATACTCCGGAGGATGATTACGATACCGAGGAAAACAGCTCTGCCGGAGATAACTATTTCAGGAAGAAAAACTACTACATAAAGAAAGACGATGAGCTTGGCTTTCGTGCCTGCGCACTTGAACAGTTCAAGGAGGAAAAAAACCTGCTTGAATTCAGGTTTGAGAGCAAGGAGGATTATGATAAGGCAGGGGATTGGATGATGTCCATACTTGGCGAGCTGGGCTATACGGAATCATATTATGAATACAGAAAGCCGGAGCTTCTGATATACTGCGCCGGACTATATGCGCCGGATCAGACAGAATAATTTATACTGATCTTCATTAAAAATGACTTTGCATCTTTTATTTTTTTCAGACGCACAAGTAAGCTTTGAAACGGAGATTGAGTTTTTCTTTGACAGAAAGCAGTATACTTTCTATCAAAGAATAGTATTACAGACAAGGAACATTTACTGTTCCATAAATGCTGAAAAATTCAGCGAATAAACAATTTGAAAGGACGATAATTATGTCAGAAAAAATCTATACCAAAAATGCACCCGATGCTATCGGACCGTATTCACAGGCTGTAAAGGCAGGAGGACTTGTGTTCACATCAGGTCAGATCGCTATCAACCCTGCAAGCGGAAATGTTGAAGCAGATACTATTGAGGGTCAGACCGAACAGGTTATGAAAAACCTCGGTGCTGTGCTCGAGGCAGCAGGCACTTCCTTTGACAAGGCTGTCAAAACAGTATGCTTCCTTGCAGATATGAATGATTTTGCTGTATTCAACGAGATCTACGGCAGATATTTCACAAGCAAGCCTGCACGTTCATGCGTTGCTGTAAAGACTCTCCCGAAGAATGTTCTCTGCGAGGTAGAGGTAATCGCTGAGGTATAATGCTTCCGGCATGGTATTTTAAAAAAGCTTTATTGGCATAAAAAAGGGGAAGTCGGAGCCGGCTTCCCTGATTTTAAAGGAGGGAAAACTTGAAGGTAAAAACAAAAATATTCATAAAAATTGCAGTCTCAGTGCTGGTGACTGTATTCATGGTACTTGTTTCCGAGCTGCTCGGTGAGGAGGAAATGATCTTCCCGGAGGTCGCTGCACTTGCTGTCGGTTCGTTCGTATCCTTTAAAATGTCATGGAATGTCACGCCGATAAGAATGTTTGTGCTGATGACCGTTTCAGCGTTTGCCGGTTACGGGCTGTCCGCTTTTGTTCCGCTGCCGCTTTATATAAAGCTGCTTGCGGCAATGCTGTTCAGTCTGATAGTGCTTTCACGCTCAAATACTACGATGCTGCCGATGATATCGGCTGCGGTACTGCCGGTGCTGACAAATGTACAGTCTATATTATATCCTGTTTCTGTGCTCATACTTACAGCTATGATAATCGGCATAAGAGCTTTGTTTGTGAAATACGGGCTTGCCGACAAGATAAGCTTTGACAATAAGAAGCCGCAGGACAACAGCGGTTTTATCCGCAATATATGGATATTTGCAGTATTTGCTGTTGTGGCAGCAGCTGCACTTCCTGCCGGAATGACATTTATGCTTGCTCCGCCTCTTGCTGTTATACTTGCAGAGGCAGCTGATCCTGAAAGTCCGGTTCATAAGGCACCTGTGCGGTATTTTCTCTGTACAGTGCTGTGTACCTTCACGGGAACAGCATGCCGTCTTGTGTTTGCGGATGTACTTGGTCTTCCGCTGACGATCGGAGTGCTTTTTGCAGCTTTCGGAGCTATAATGCTTCAGCTGCTTTTCCGCAAGCTTTTTCCGCCGGCAGCTGCACTTGCAGTTCTGCCGTTTATACTTCCTCAGTCAGTGATAGCACTGTATCCGTTTCAGGCAGCAGCCGGAGCAGCAATTTTCATCGGACTTGACGTTCTTTTTGCCGCAGCAAGCAAAAGGGGCACAATACAGGCTGTATCAGAAGGCTTTGTTGATTTCATGCGCTCGATAAAGCTTTTCAGACCGGAGGAAATGGCAGTAAAGCCGGCAGCGGCAAAAGCAGCGGATGCGGCTGTTATACCTGAGGACAAGGCTACAGCCTTACCTGATAAGACTGCACGGGTGTCTGCAAAGGCTGACAGACCCGTAAGACACCGGATGACAGCGGTCATACAGCCGGAAATTCCGGAAGCTGTACCGACGGATATAAAGTATGCCGGACAGGACGATGCTCTTAACAGCGAAGCTCAGACGGAAACTTTGCCGGTAACGATCACAAATGATATTATCACGCAGGAGACTCCGGTAATTCCTGAAAATCACGAAATCCCCGAATTATCCGAAATTCCCGAAATAACAGAAGAATACCCGGCATATGATGAAGTGACCGATGAAAGCTCAGAGGTGGCATTTATCTGTAATGAAGAAATACAGAACACGGAGGAAAAGCTGCCTGAGCTTGACGATAATGCAGAGACACGCGTTATGCAGATGAGCGCTGTGCCTGAGAATACAGACGGGCAAACCGGGAAAGCGGAATTCCATTTCAGAACAGAGGAGTCTGATATTGATTTCAAAGGCTTCCATCTCAGCGCAGATGAAGCTGTCCCGGGAGCAACAGCCTTTATTCTGGAGGATGAGAAAGAGAGCGAGGTCATCCCCTCGTACAGACTTCATACAGAAGAATCCGACACAGAGCTTACGGCAATAGAAGAGCAGACTGTCGATGATGAAGGTGATGCGGCGGACGATTCAGAAAACCAGACAAGCTTTATTCTGAAGCCTGCTGAACAGGAAGATACTCCTGTAAGGAACGACCGTGACAGGATATCGCCCGTAAACAAGCTGCTGCCTGTATTCGGAGGCAGAAAGAAATTTGAAAAAAAACACAGGGAACAGAAAACTATTATTCCTGAAGAAAATACTGAATCTGCACAGAACAGTCAGCCGGAGGAGATACCGCAGGTAAAGGTATCAAAAACCGGAAATGTAAGAAGACGAATGTAATACTATCGGGTTTTGATTTGTCAGGCGGCAGGCGTACTCAGTACGCCTGCCGCCGTCTTTTAAAGTCCCCTTGCCGAACGCAGCAGCACCGACCGAGCCGGCAGGCGAGACAGCCCCACGTATAGTCACTTCTGACTTGCTTCAAGCTTCAAAATAATATTTACCTGAATCCGTGAAACTCATTATTGATTGTTCTGAAAAAACCTGAGATAATGCGTTGTTTTATGCATTTCAGGTTTTTAAGCTGTTCACCCATAA
>CACWVH010000135.1 GCA_902764235.1 uncultured Ruminococcus sp. | reverse complement strand
ACAGTCGAGGTCAAGGATTACGAGGAGTTTGAGATGATCAAGGTACTGTTTGACGAAGCAAAGGACGCTTGCAGAAGATAAGTGGGACTTGAAGTCCCAAATGATAAAGCTGACCTATCGGCTGTTAAATACGGGGAGAAAGGACAATACTATGAAAACTTGGTATCTTGCAACATTCAAATGGTCGGATAGTGGAATTTACTGCACAAACCTTGTTCTGACTGACAGCGAAGAAAAGGCAGAGGAACACTACTCAAAGTACGAAATGGTATCTATCCGCATTGCTGACGAGTGGGAGGTTGATAATTACAGAAGCAGAGGTATGCCTGTTGTGGAGCTTTGAGCTGACGGTCAGGAGTGTGACAAGTGGGACCTCAAGTCCCATAAAGCTGCTCTAACGGCTATACGGGAAGAAAGGACAGCAAAATGAAAGTAAAACAGGTTGCAGAAAAAATGCTTAATAAAAACAGCAAGGAAAGAAAAATTGCTGAAAAGATGTTTGGAATAAAGTTTGAAGAAATGACACCGGAACAAAGGGTTTTGGCAGCAGAATGTATCTCAGCGTTTAACATACAGCTTATGGAAGACTTAAACACTACCGACTAAAGTCGGTAGTGTTTAAGTTGACATTTTTGCCACTTCCTTTACAAATTATACATAGTAATTATTTTTCCTTCAAATCAGTTTCCCGTCAGAAATTTCTATCTGTCATTTACACGCTTCTGCAACGGTAGGATCAAGGGTAATAATAACTGCTGTTTTTCCTTCATTATTGAGTGACTTGAAAAGCTGCATTATCTCAGCAGAAGTTTTTGTATCCAATGTCCCTGTCGGTTCATCCGCAAGTATAAAAGATGGATTATTGACTATAGCTCTTGCAATTGCCACCCGCTGCTTTTGTACACTGGAAAGCTTTTTTATAGGCTTTTTGGCAAGTTCACGGATCCCTACTTTTTTCAAAGCCGCAAGAGCTGTTGCATTTATGTTTCCCTTTCGCATTTTTGCAAAAATCGTTATCATTTACGGTTGAAATAATTCTGATTCCAAGTTATATATTATTCTAAAAATTTTAGTTTTGGTATTTCGGGAAATGAGCCATTGTAAAATTTCAATAGTAGACTTATTCGCTCATGTAGTCAAAATAATAAAGATAGACATCCTCAAGTCCAATGTTGTTTTTGCTTTTGGCAAAACCCTCAGGGCAATCATCGCAGACAATTCTGAATACCATACCATCACCATGCTGAATGACGTTCCCGTATGGGAATTTGCTCTGCAGCTCGTGGAGCTCTTTTTTTGTGCAGGACACCTCAAAGGATTTGTCAGATACTGTCTTAATAAGTCCGGTGGGGGAGTCGTTTTTTATCAGTCTGCCGTTTTTCATGAGGATTACCCTGTCAGCGATACACTCAATGTCGCTGACAACGTGGGTGACAAGTATAACTATTTTGTCATTTGCTATTTCGCTGATCCGATTGCGTATTCGTATTCTTTCCCTTGGGTCAAGTCCAGCGGTCGGTTCGTCTAAAATCAATATTTCAGGCTCGCCGAGTAATGCCTGAGCTATAAGTATCCTTTGCTTCATTCCTCCGGAAAATCCGCCTAAATTTTTATGTGCATCGTTTTGAAGATCAACGGTTTTCAGCAATGCTTCTATCTGTTCTTTTGCATCTTTCTTTTTCAGACCCTTGAGTGCTGCCATATACCATAAAAAACGGTTAGCGGTAAAATCATCGTAAAGCCCTTGCTGCTGCGGCATATAGCCGAGCTTGCTCCTCCAGAGCTTTCCCATTTTGCGTACATCCCTGCCGTCGTATAATATTTCTCCGCTGTCAGCGGAGATGTTGTCGGTAATAATATTCATTAAGGTTGTTTTTCCTGCACCGTTTGCTCCCAACAGCCCGTATATACCGGGGCTTAGTTCTGCGCTGAAATCGTCAAGTGCCAGTTTCCCCTTTTTATAGCTTTTCGTTACGTTTTTTAGTTCAAGAAGCATTCTTCAAGCCCCCTTTTTCAATTTAATAAAATTATTCCCGATATATTTTTTTGCCGCTGCTGTAACAAAGATCACTGCCATAAAGGCCAGTACGGTAATTATCGTTAGGACAAGCCCCGTTCTTCCCGAACCGATAGCGAAGTATATCCTCGCCAGTTCGTTGCCTCTTTGCAGGAATGGCAAAAAGAGAAATATGATGCTTGAAATTATCAGCGTCAGAAAGCTGCTTTCCGTTATTTCCGACAGTGAAATGATGATAGCTGCTATGGAAAACAGAATAAGAAAATCTGCCAAGAGGATAAACACGAGCAGCAGGCTTATAGTCATTCCCTGCGGAGCAGTCTTAAACACACGCATAGAGGATGCAGGCGCATCTGAGATAATTCCGCCGTATTGCCTGAAAAACTTTATGATCCGGGGAAGATATGAGCAAAGATAAATTATAAAGAAGCTAATAAGACCCACACAGTATTTTGTTGTAAAAAGCCGCAGCCTGCCATTTTTCGTTGCCCGAAGAAGTCCGGGCAGCTTTCTTTTATGCTCAAACGCAAATATATTTCCGAGAGCTAACATCAGCGCAATGACAGCCGTAATAAATGAGTTGAAAGACAAATCGGTATCCGCAAGGATATGACCGTACTTCTCTTCATCTATAAAATATATCGGTGTCCCGTTTGCATCGTGCTGTTCCTGCAAATATCTGTACTGCTTCATTAACATCTGATATCCAGCGTACTGACCTTCAAGTATAGATTTCAGCCCGGATATTTCGTTTTGCTGTTCTTCGGTAATATGCTCCTGAGCTTCATATTCTATGAGCTTTTGTTTAACGAAATCGAAATATTTCTGCTCGTTCTCAATGAACTTTACTTTTTCTTCCGTAAGCTCGCCTTCAAGTCTTTCAAGATAGTTGTGATATGTTGCTGTACTTACCGAGTACCAGCTTGAATTGAAGCTGCCTGACGATGAAATTACAGCAAAAGCCGCTAACACCGAAAGCACCAGAAGAGACTTGTTTTGTATGAAGAGCTTGAAGCTTTCTCCGTTTATTATACGGACACTTCCACGAATCCTGCCGAACTTTATTCTTAATTTCTCGATGATCTTTGAAAAAAGATCTTTTTCCGATATCTGTTTCAGAACAGAGAAGGAAGCGCACGAAAGAACAGCAAATACCGCCGTGATGAAAATGATATAAACTATATAGACAGGCACAGTATTTATGGCTTTTGAAAACAGGTTTATATTAGTGTAGTATCTCAGGAAATTATATGTATCTAAAAAATATGCCGGATTAATGAATTTCAAAAAATGAATAGGCGACTGCCTGTCAATAACATAATACAGCGTTTCCGACAGTAGTATAAGCGAAAAGCACACAAGATATATTCCGCCTGCATTTTTAATAAAAAGGAACACCCATGCAAAAACAAAGGATATCATTATTCCTGTTAAAAGCTTTACAGCAAGCCACAATATCAGATATTGACCTACTGTTATTTTAAAATTACAGTTCAGAAATTCTCCGAATGACTGCACGGGAGCGTTCAGAGCAATCGGGGTTCCGAGAAGTAATTCAAGAATAATATCCGTGCCGAAAATCAAAAGTCCTGCTAAAATCACTCCTGCCGCAAGAGCGGACAGCTTGGAAACCGCAGTCCGGAGATGTCCGAATTTCGTGGACTTTATAAGTATAAGCAGAGATTTGTTTCGTTCCCAAAGAAACAGATAAACACATATAATAAGTATTGCCGCAACAAAGAACAGGTTGCTTGCCATGCTGTTTGTTGCTGTTTTTATGCCGTAATAATTGCCGGGAACGAGGCTTGTGCCTTTGAGAGCTTCGTAATCCGACGGAGTTTTTACAATGTTGTCATAGGAGAAGCTGTCAATGCTGCTGAATGCAGAAAAGGTTGTCAGTCTGTTCGCTCTGTCCTTCATCTCATCAATGAAAGAGTCATATTCTGCTATGTAATGATACTGCTCTGCAACACGGTCATATATCAGGCACATGATCTCGAAATCCATGTCCTTCTGAGAAATTTCCGTTACCTGCTGATATATTTCCGGTGAGGAGCTTTTGAGAGCTGCCAGACGGTCATTTATCAGGTCGGCGCTGCCCTCACTGCTGCCAAGCAGTGCCAGCTCAAAACAGGTGTTGTATATTTTCAGCTGTTCATCGGCTTTTTTTGCCGCTTCCTCTGCGGGATATTCTTTGAGAGAATCCAAAGCATTTTGAAATTTCTCTGCATTTTGTACATACACAGTATAATCCTGCTGCTCTGAATCATTACCCAAGACACCGGGTTCTGTATTTCTTATCACAACATAAGCTGCGGCATTCAGAAGCGTTATCATTACCATAAGCAAAATAAATGTCTTTTTGGTGATTAGCTTCAGACACTCATACCAAAAAAGTTTCATAGCTATACCTCTATATTTTTCTCATACGCTGTTGTCATGCTGAGCTTTGTTTTTGAATTGAGCATTTCAGATTTATCGATATAACGCAAGAGATGAACTTCCGAATCGGGTTGACCGTCATTATCGGTGTCAACAAAGTCGACGCTTCTGAAAAACATTTTGTCACCTGCTCCGACAAGAACACAATCTTCACTATATATGTATTTTCCGCAGTCGATATCGACCGTATTCAGAAGCTGAAAATTCTTATCATATACCATAAACGAAAGCACATTTGGTGTATCGGGAAAAGTTGTACACAGATAAATATTCTTTTCATCCGAGTATAAAAAGGCATTTTTAAATTTTTCGGGCTTTGTGAATACTTTTTTTAGATCCGTTCCGTCAAAATTCATCGTATAAATATCGGAAAAATCGTGTTCGTCATCTGATAGTTTTTTTGATGAATTGATAAGCAATTTTCCGTCCAGATAGCAAATATCCGCTGTTCTTTCGTTGTTTTTTTCGTTTATGAAGGTTATGTCCGTAACCTTGCCTGTGTCGGTATTTACAAGAATATTTTTTTCTTCATATTCCATGTCTTCACGCATCAGACCGCCTTTTCCGTCATCAGTAATTTTCTGATTAAACGACTGATAGAAGATCAATATGTTGTTGCCGTATGCAGACCTTATGTTTTGAACTGTGTTTATCTTTCCCTTTCCGAGAACATCATTATCAATAAAGACCTCGGACTTAAAATTGCTGTCGCTCAGGTCAACACGTTTGATTTGAGAGTGCGCAATTATCATTTCTCCTGACTTCAAGCCGTCGGTACTGTTGTTTCCGTATGTCGATTCAAAATAATAAAGATAACCTCTATGTACGATGATAATAGGCACCCAATCACTGTTTATTTCAGTTACCTTTTCCTTTGAGCCTCCGTCAGCCGAAATACGCATTATTGATTTGCCGCCTTTTGAGGAAGTTGCCGGGTAATAGATAAAGCCTTTATTAAAAAAAATATTGCTGTTCATGTCTGAACTA
>CACWVH010000134.1 GCA_902764235.1 uncultured Ruminococcus sp. | reverse complement strand
GATTTAGACGCAATTTCAAGTATATCACGTGGAGCCTCGTGACGCTTTGTTTTATTCACATTTTATCGCTTCTTACCCACACTTTTTAGGGAAGAGCCTAATATTATCATAATATATCCATAAATAGAAACTTGGTGAGGGCATGGTCAAAAAACCATTACATTACGGACACAGAAGCAGGATGAGGGATAAATTTGTTGCCTCTGAATTCGATAATTTCAATGACCATGAAATTATTGAGATGCTGCTGTTTTATTCTATTCCCAGGGTGGATACTAATCCATTGGCTCATGAGCTGCTGAATCATTTCGGCTCGCTTTCATCTGTTCTTGATTCAACAGTTGATTCTCTGATGAAATTCGGTCTTTCAGAAAGATCAGCTACCTTCCTGAATATGATTCCGGAGCTTTCTCTGGCTTATATATGTGACAAAAACTATAATCATAATAAGATATTTCGTGAATCAGCTTTTAAGAAGCGTGTTATCTCATATTTTCTCAGAAATCAGAGGAATGTCATTCTTGTTGCATTGTTTGATGCGGCAGGGTCAGAGCTTTTTTTCGGACCATTCAGATATGAAGACAGCAGGCTCATGGCTTCAAAGCTCACTGATCTGTCAATGAAATACTGCGCCGTTTCATCAATAATATGCACAAGAAGCAGCAGCGGTATTGCTGTTCCTGCATCAGAGGATATTGAAATGATGACCTGTATCTGCAACAGTCTGAACAGTATAAATGTCTGGCTTAAAAACTGGTATGTGGTTTCAGATTCTGATCTCAGGTCAATGTCTGGGCAGCAGGAGCTGTCACATCTGTTTGTCTCAAAAAACAGTAATGATTCCTGAAGTACCTGATTTCAGCAGATATAAACTTTTTTATAGATCATAAGTAATAATGATTTCAGATTCAAAAATACATTTTTATATAAGGAGCAGTTAATATGACAGATAAAACTGATAACGACCTGATTTTTCTGGGCTATCACAATGAAAATATGACAGACGCAAATGGTATCTCTGCACTTGAAGCCCTGCTCAGATTCACAGAACCGGCTCAGTCGGCAAAAAAACATTCAACCGCTCTTTACAAGGCCTGCGGTTCACTTGCTGCCGTATTTGACGCACCATACAATATTCTTACCGATCAGGGGCTTTCAATGAGTCAGGCTATTCTTATAAAGCTTGTGCCCGCTATGACAAGACGCTATCTTGATGATAAATTCTTTTCAAAAAACAGCCCCTCTAAAATAAGGGATTTTCAGAGAAAGCTTATTGCTGCCTTTATCAGCTCACGGTCTGAACAGGTTCTTCTTGTTCTGAGAGATAAATATGATACAGAGCTGTATTTCGGTATTATCAGCAAGGGCTCTGTCAATGCTTCTGAAATATACATAAAGAAAATACTCGAGCTTGCTTTAAGATATAAAGCCTCCTCTGCTATAATTGCTCACAATCACCCGAGCGGTATTGCCTATCCCTCTCAGCTTGACTCACAGTCAACCCTCGTGATCAAAAATGCTTTAAGCAACCTTGATATCAGACTTACAAATCATTATATCATCGCAGCAAATCAGGTTTTTTCTATGGCTGACAGTGCTGAATTCTATGATCTGTTTCTTTGATAATAATTTATCCCCGTACCTGTCTTTTCAAGACGACCGGTACGGGGATTTTTTTATTCGTAATTCCTGTTTATTCAGCCTGAGTTTTTTCAGATCTGTATATTTCTATATGTATCTGATGCCTGAGGTGCAGCGGTTCACTGTATTTTTCAAGCACTCTGCTGTATTCTTCCTCAAAAGCACGGATCCTTTCCTCAGAAAGACTTGCGCCTACTCCGCGGCAGCTTTTTAAACGCCCTGTCCATGAATTCTTTGAAAAATCGAGAACTTCATCATACGAATGTATTGTTTCAATACTGAAACGTCCCTCTGCCCATGCGGGATAATTGTATCTGAATTTGTCAAAGCCGTATCCTGTCCAGTCGGGATTATATTTCAGAACAAGCTTTTCTGCCTCTGCGATTATATCATCCTCATATGACAGCCAGTCCATGAAAACTTTGCAGAATAATCCTCCGGGTTTCAGGATACGCTTTATTTCATCCGCTGCCGCTTCAGGATCAAAATACTGAAAGCACTGCACAGCTGTCACCGCATCAAAGCTGCTGTCAGCAAAGCCGGTATTCTCTGCGCTGCATACCCTGAAATCAATATTGCCGATGCCTCTTTCAGCAGCAAGCTGTTTTGCAGAGCTTATCTGATTTTCGGAAATATCTGATGCTGTGAAGCTTGCTCCGGTATGTGCAAGATTAAGAGGAAGAACGGCTGTTCCGCTGCCAAGATCAAGAATATTCTGTCCGGGTCTGCCAATGCCGAAGGAAATAAGCTTTTCATACATACTTTCAGGGTAGATATCACGATATTTTGCATAATCGTCTGATATACGCCCGAAATCAAAGAAATTCCCTTTATCTATATTTTTCAGCTGCATTTCAGATCACTTTCCTTATATTCTTATCAATGAATTCAATATAATTCCTGCGGAAATAAACACTGTCCCTGTTATCCTTATACCAATCGAATTCCTCTCGCAGACCGTCCTCAAGCGGTATAGTATCAGGCATAAGCTCACATTGCTTTGATACATCAAGAACATATTCATAATCATGGAAGCAAAAATATTTTCTCTGAAAAATATCCCGGCTGACACTGATAAGCTCTGCCTTTTTGCCTGCAAGCTTATAGCAAAGCTCTACCCATTCCTTTACGGTTATCAGCTCCTTGTTACCGACATTAAAAATGTGGTTTTCAGGATGCTTTTCCAGTATTATTTCAATGAACCTGCAAAGATCAGCCACATTGAAAAACTGAAGCTTCATTTCGCCTTCTCCGGGAATACAGAAGGGTCTGTCAAGCATCGCACAGTCAAAGGGAAATGCCTCACGGTAAAGGTTTTCATACATACCGTAAAAATACGGCGGACGAAGTATATATGCCGACGGTACAAGCCCGGTCAGTGCCTTTTCAGCATTCAGCTTATTCATTCCGTAATCGCCCCAGATATTATTTCTGCCGCAGGGCTGCTCCTCTGTAAAGGGCTGAGGATTTGTCTCCGGATAGACTGCACTTGAGCTTATGAAAATATAATCATCAAATTCTGCTCCCGAAGAAAGCAAAGCTCTGATATGCTCCTCAGTGTACGCTGTGATATCAAGAACTGCGTCAAAGTGAATTCCTCTGAGCTTGTCGTCAGGCTCTGTTCTGTCAGAAATTATAGCATTGACTCCTTGGGGCTGACTGCGGCTGCCTCTGTTGAGAACATATACCTTATTTCCCTTTTTTGCAAAATATTCTGCCGTGAATTTGCTTACAAATGTTGTACCGCCGGTTATCAATAGCTTCATATGATGATCTCCTTTTATCTTTAGAGTATTAGCTGATTGTAAAAGTCAAAAAATCTTCTGTTTATGCGGATAAACAGCTTTGTAATTTACAATTTTTTCTCCGCCGCCATCCGTCATCTTCTCCGCCGACGGAGCAGAAAATAACTACTTATATCTTAGGCAATGTCATCAACTTAAGGTTTTCGGTCACTGCCTTGCGGCAGTGAGGTAGGTTATCTGAGCGCCGCTGCAAGGGGACGCCCTCTTTCGTAGGGCGTCCCCTCTTCAAAAACAGTCCACTGGACTGTTTTTGAATTCACCCCCGGCACGAGCGATTCTCATGCAAAGGATTTCGCGCTCTGCGGAGCGCGACCAGGGGCTCTGGTCTCACCTGCCGGTTCGGTCGGTGCTGCTGCTACGCAGCGGTGTCCACCGGACACCCACACCCCATGGCCCCCGCCGCCTTTGAAAAGGCGGGCGAAACTTTAAATATTTCTTAAGTTGATGACATTGATATCTTAGGCGGCAAAAAACACTCGCCAATTTACAATCGAAAAAGCTCTGAATCCATTTCTCTCAGGGTTTTATTCTGCTTCGGCAGCAGCGGCTTCCTCGCTGACCTCCGTATCAGTATATACAACTGCCTTGTCAAAAAGCTCCTCCACTGCCTTGTCAGGCTTTTTGGTGATAAGAGTCACTACAACTGCACAAAGCATACCGAATACAAAACCCGGAAGAAGCTCATACAGACCTATGTTATATATAACAGATGCATCTGAATTATTGAATAATACAAGCCATGCGATATCCGCAGCTGCTCCTCCGGCAATTCCGGCTACAGCGCCTGCTATATTAAAGCGCTTCCAGAAAAGACTGAGAAGTATTGCCGGACCGATCGAAGCTCCGAAAAGTCCCCATGCATTTGAGACAAGATCCATTATTGAACCAGAATCGGGACTTGACGCAATAACAAGAGCAATTCCGGCAACGGCAAGAACCACAAGACGGCCTACCCACTGCATTTCCTTATCGCTTGCCTTATTCTTTCTGAATACAGGCTTATAGACATCGCTGGCAAATGAGGATGAAGCTGAAAGCAGCTGACTGTCTGCTGTACTCATGGATGCTGCAAGTACGGCAGAAAGAAGTACGCCCGACATGATTCCGGGGAATATCTTTCTTACCATGCTGATAAATACAAGCGAATTATCCTTTATATTCTCGTCATATCCGAGATACATAAGTCCTACAACACCGATCGCAGCTGCAAAGAATACAATGAAGGCTGTCCATGTGATACCGATAACAGCAGATTTTTTAAGATCCTTCTGTGAGCGTATTGACATAAAGCGGATTATGATATGCGGCATTCCGAAATAACCAAGTCCCCATGCAAGTCCTGAAAGGATATCCTGCCAGCTTGTGAGCGGATTCCAGAAATTTGCGTTCACGGTTGTTACATCTGTCATTGTTTCCGGGTTAAGCATTCCTATTGCAAACAGGGGTGCTATCAGCATTCCTGCAAAGATGAGCATTCCCTGGAAAAAGTCTGTCCAGCATACTGCTGAAAAACCGCCGAGGAAGGTATAGCTGACAATTATCAGCGCTGCAAGATACATTGCTATATTTGCGTCAATGCCGATAACAGTATGGAAAAGTGTTCCGCACGCCTTGAGGCTTGATGCTGAATACACTGTATATGCCAGAAGAAATACAACTGCACAGAGTATCTGAAGTATCTTTGACTTTGAAAGAAAACGGTTTGTCAGATACTGCGGTATTGTGATAGAGTCATTTGCAACGATCGAAAACCTTCTGAGTCTCGGTGCTTCTAAAATCCAGCTTATTGTATATCCGATCGCAAGTCCGATCGGTATCCATATCTGACCAAGACCGAGTGCATAGATCGATGTCGGAAGACCCATGAGTACCCATGCGCTCATATCGGATGCGCCGGCTGACAATGCGGATACCCACGGTCCCATCTGTCTTCCACCGAGAAAATAAGATTTTTCACCGCCGTTTTTGCTCTTTACAAAAAAGAACACACCTATTGCAAGCATAAAAAGCAGATAAACTACAAATACGCTTATTTCCCAAATATCCATTTCTGCATCTCCTGTGTTACGGTTGACGCTGTGGCTCAAAACTCCACGGAAATCAATTTTAAAAATCTTCTCATATATTATTATCTTTTTTGATACCGAAGGGGTGCGGGGGCGACCGGAAAGCCCCCGCATTTCGCTTCAAATTTAAGTAAAATGTAAG